>JANMDV010000017.1:0-2321 GCA_031376485.1 Actinomycetota bacterium | reverse complement strand
GAAGAGCGACGAGTGCGTGACGGATGCGTTCCATGGAGACCTCCATCATGAGGTTGTCGGTGTGGCCGAGATCGTCACACTCCGTGTTCACTCACCATTTGGAGCAGCAGCTCTTTCTCCCCGCGCCCTTTGTGCGGCTGCCTCGTCCAGTATCCACGTGGTTGCCTGGCGGGCCAGCAGGCTGGCGGGGACGCGCTCATCGGGATCGGCCAGTGCCGCAGCGACGGCGGCGGCCTTGCCTGTGCCCGCGGTCAGCATGATCCGCGCGCGAGCGGCGTTCAGCATTGCCATCGTCAGGGTGATGCGCACGGGCGGTGGCTTGGGCGAGTTCTCGACGACCGCGCAGATGCGGTCAGTGCCGTGGAGCGCATCTGATCCGGGAAAGAGCGATGCGGTGTGGCCATCCTCACCCAAGCCGAGCACGGCGATGTCGAGTATCGGGAGCCCCGCGGCGTCGAGGGGCAGCAGACGGTGGAGTTCGTCCGCATAGGCGATGCAGGCGCCTGCGGGCCCCAGTTGGGTCGGGACGCGGTGGATCTGCACATCGGAGATGCCTGCGGGGCGCACGAGGGCTTCGTCCACCATCCGTGCGTTCGCGTCGTCGCTGTCGAGTGGTACGACGCGTTCGTCGCCGAACCACAGGTGAACGCCGCTCCAGTCCTGCCTGCGCGCGGCGAGCATGGCGTACGCGTGGCGAGGCGTGCTTCCCCCCGCCAGAGCGATATGGACCACATCCGCATCGCGTCGGTATGCGGTGATCATCTCGTCGATCTGGATGGCGGCCATCTGCGCGGCGTGTTCGGCGTCAGGCGCGATGAGCAGGCAGGGCATGAGTGATCTCCCAGCATCGGTATGGACCAGCATGTCGTCACCCCATTCTCTCGTCCAGACTGCGCTGCGGTGACAGTCGGTCCCGCGGGGGTGTTTGGGGTACGCCGCAACACGAACCCTCGGTGGGACATCGACGGGCATGTGTACACACGCGCATCGGGTCGTCGCGACGCCCGTCGACGGCTAGTCGCCGGGCGACTCGCGGGCCTCGGGCGATGGAGCGATGCGCAAGGTGACGGCGAGCGCTCCGGCGGCGAGTCGCGCGTCCCAAACGGCCATGACCGGATCGACCTCTGCGAATGCGAGCGCGCTCGCCAGGTGAACACCATCAGCGCCACGCAGTCCATGTGTACGGCACAGATGCCCGGCGGTACGCGCGATCATCGGGGTCAGTTCGACTTGACGCACCGCCGACCAGTACGTCTCCCATTCGCCCTCGATCGAGTTGAGATCATCGACATCGATCCGGCCGGCTCGTCCGGCAGTCGCCAATGCGGCACGAACCTCCGGGTAGGCCAAACGGCTCGAAACCGGAGCGTCGCATCCATCCCAGAGTTCGACGGCAAGATCGGTCCCATCCTCGTCGACCAGGAGCTTTACGAACGCGCTCGAATCGAAGTAGACGATCGCCACGTCAACGCCGCTGCTCGCCGACCAGGTCCGCAACGGAGCCCGTGGCGCGTACCCGACATCGATCTCTGGCGACCGGTCGGCAGGCGACGTCCGGTCCGCTGATCATTCCTTCACGGGTCAATCGCTCGATGGTGGATGCCGAGTGCAGACCAAGAAGACGCGCGACTGGCACCCCGCGGTCGGTCACCACGACATCGTGGCCTTGGCGAGCTCGACCAACCCAGTCGGCGAGATGGGCCCGGAGCTCGCTGATGGCGACGTCCACACCGTAAGTGTACATCACATGGCAATGTAACTGTACGGCGCGCCGTGGGCTCGGCAAGGCCCTACCGTCGCGCCCGGTAGCGGGCGAGCAGAAAGCCGTCCTGTTCGATCAGTGAGCGCAGTTCGAGATCCAACGGAGCGGCGAGATCAGGTCCCGACAGGATGCGCTTGGCGTCGCCGCTCGCCAACAGGGGCGAGACGGTCATGCAAATCTCGTCGATCAGATCGGCGGCCGCGAGCGCGCCGTTGAGGCTGGGGCCACCCTCACACAAGACGTGCTGGGCGCCCAACTCACCCAGCGCAACCATCGCGGCCCGCAGGTCGACATGGCCCGTGCCAACCGCGATCACATCGCACACCGATCGTGCGACCGCCAGCCGGTCGGGGGGCGCGTCGGTGCGCGTCACGATGATCGTGCGTTCCGTGGCATCGCGAAACAGCGGCAGGTCGAAGTCCAAGTCCAGCTTGCTGGTGACGACAGCGATCCGCGGCGCGTCGCTTTGACCCCGGCCGCGCCGCATTTCCAGGTACTCCTCGTAGACGAGCGCAGGCTTGTAGTCCTCGATCCTGACGGTGCCGGCTGCGACAAGCAC
>JANMDV010000264.1:0-2205 GCA_031376485.1 Actinomycetota bacterium | reverse complement strand
ATCGTCGGGGCCGTCGGCAGCATGGTGAGCCTGGGCTATTACCTGCGCGTTCTGGGCATCGCATGGCTCGAGGAGCCGCCCGTGGGCGAGAAGCGCTTGCGCCTACCGTCGGCGGTGGGCGCCGTCGGCATCACGTGCGCCGTGCTGGTCGTCGCGTTCGCACTCGGTGGCGGCCTCTTGATCGACCTGTGCCGCGATGCCGCGCAGTCGATCTTCACCACCTGATCGACGCGCCAACCGCCTGACGGGACCCGACGTCACCCCTGATGGTCGCGTACCACCTCACCTCACCCGTGCCCAAGGCGCGAATGTGTGTCATCTCGTCACAGAATCCGCACCGTTCATGTCACAAGTGGCCGAGACGCACCCGGCCAAATGGCAGTGAACGGAGTGCTCAGGTGAGCGCCATCCGGCGGCGGCCATGGGTTTGCTGGAACACGCTGAGCGGCGCAATACTGTGCTGATGAGAGCAGACGGGCATCGACTCGAGGGGCCTCGGGTGGTGTTGGCGCCGCTGGTGGACGAGCACGCTGAGGCGGTCAGGGCCATTCGTGCGTCGCCCGAGGTCGCGCGGCGCTGGCCCGATGCAGAGGGCTTTCCGCTCCACGACGAGCCCGAGGCCACACGGTTCGTCATCCTGCTACGCGACTCCGATGGGGCCGGCGGGGGCGATCGGATACCGCGTGGGATGGTGCAGTACGGAGAGGAGAACGAACCCGACTACCGTCACGCGAGCATCGACATCTTCCTGGAACCTCGGGTTCACGGCCGCGGGTACGGACGCGAAGTCGTCGCCACCCTTGCCGCGCATCTGATCGACGACCGCGGCCACCACCGCATCACCATCGATCCGGCCGCCGACAACGCGGCGGCGATCGCCTGCTACGCGGCCGTCGGATTCTGTCCGGTCGGCATCATACGCCGGTACGAGCGCGGACCCGACGGCGTGTTTCACGACGGCCTTCTGATGGACCTGCTCGCCGACGAACTGGTGCGTCCGCCGCAGTAACCGGCTACTGCAGGCGATCGAGCGCAGCCGACGCGAGGGCCAGGACATCGGCGCCGATTCCGGGGGCCACCCGAGCCGGCATCGCGCCGGTGACTGTGCCCAGGAATGCATCCAGCTCGACTCGGGCGACCGGACGGTTGCCGTCGCGGGCTGCGGCCTCGGCACGTCCGAGCTGTCCGAGTCCGGTGTCGAAGACCGATTGATCGGTAACCTCGCCTTGCACCCGACCGGCCGTCCAACGATCGATCGCCCGGCGTACCAGGGTCAGGGTGTCGATATCAGCCGGTGGCGGTGCGAGCAGGATGGCAGCCGGGTCGTTGCCCGCGGCAAACGTCTCGTTGGGCGCAATCTGGTCGGCCCGGACGGTCCCGTCCGCGGTGACACTGGCCGAGGCGACGATCTCGCGACCCACCTCGAGCCGAGCCATGTCGATCGTCGACGGGACCGTCAAGCTCGTATGCACCGGGAACGAACGGTCAGAGACATTCGAGATCCGGATCGTACGCCTGACGCCGTCCATCGCCGACAGGCGGCCAGATACCGGAATCGCCTGGGAATCCCGGGTACGGATGATCCGCACGCCGTCCCCATGCAAGCGCCCTCCGGGACCGATGCGCACGTTGGTCGTGATCGTGTCGCCCCGCATCGGCAGCGTCCGCGCTTTGTTGACTTTTCCCCCGCCGTTCGGAAGCCAGACGGCCATCCGGACGACGACGGTCCCACCCGGAGTCCCGATCGCCACGGCCCGGCCGAATCGCCGAACGACCACTCCGCTGACCGGAGTTCCTTGGGAGCGCCCGATCGTGCGCAGCTTGGACGTGTAGGTGCCGTTGCGGCTCCGCTTGATTCCCCACTTGATGCCCTGCGGCGCGACCGACCACTTGATCCCGCTCGCCGGTGTGCCCCATTTGATCCCATCGACCCGCACACGGGTTCCCGGGGTGACGCGCCGGATGGAGTGGACGGCGAGCATTCGGCCCGAGCGCAGCGCCACGGTGGCAGTTCCGGATGCGGCCCGCCAGTCGATGACGATGCCTGAGCGATCGCCCGTCAGGGGCGTGACGTCGACCGACGTGACATCGGCGACAGCGGGGGCTGCCGCCGTGGCGCCGGCGACGATGAGCAGCGCGAGCATCCGTGACCGCACGTCAAGAACCTGTCTCGTCATGACGTCTGCTCGAAGGCGGCGGAAACGT
>JANMDV010000242.1:0-3669 GCA_031376485.1 Actinomycetota bacterium | reverse complement strand
GACCAACCCGATTGATGGAGGCACTATGAGGTCGTTCACCCGCTGGATTCTCGCGCGCCGCCGCTCAGTCGTCGTCGCCTGGGTGGTGATCGCTGTCGCGGCCTTCGCATCGGTGGGCGCGTCGGTCGATGCGCTGTCGGTGGAGTTCGATTTGCCCGGCCGCGAGAGCACCGAGGCGGCGACCTTGATCGAGGAGCGCTACGGCAACGGTGGCCCGCTGGTGGCGGGGCCAATCGTCCAGGTGGTCAAGCTCCCCGAGGGGGCGAGCATCGACGATCCGGGGGTGCGCGCGAGCGTCGGCGACGCCTTCGGCGCGGTCGCCGACTCCATCCCGGGGTCGCGGGCGGCCGACTTCGCGACGACGAACGACCGCGTGTTCGTCTCCGAGGACGGGCGCACCACCTTCGGGGTGATTTGGTTTCCGCCCTCGCGTGCGGTCGCCTTCGAGCCCGCCAAGGAGGCCCTCGAATCCGCAAAGGCGGCGGCGGCGGCTCACCCGGTCTCCGGCGCGCCGGTGCTGATCACCGGCATCGACGCGCTCTACCTGGGCACCAGCGACGAATCCGCGGGCCCGAGTGTGCTGGCCGAGGTCCTTGTCGGCGGTGTCGGCGCCCTGATCGTGCTGGCTTTCGTCTTCGGCTCGATGATGGCCTTCGTCCCCCTCCTGATGGCGGCCATCGCCATCCCGACGAGCTTCCTGCTTTTGTGGCCGCTGGCTGAGGCGACCCAGGTCTCGATCGTCCTCCAGTTCCTGATCGCGCTGATCGGACTGGGTGTGGCGATCGACTACTCGCTCCTGATCGTGATGCGCTGGCGCGAGGAGGTCGCGGCCGGGCGCGAGCGCCACGAGGCCGTCGTCGAGGCGATGGCGCACGCCGGCCGAGCCGTCATCTTCAGCGGGCTCGCGGTGGCGATCGGCCTCGTGGCGCTGGCCGTGCTGCCGGTGCCGGTCCTTCGCTCGATCGCCTATGGCGGCCTGCTGATCCCGTTCGTCAGCGTCCTCGTGGCGATCACCCTGCTGCCGGTGATCCTCGCGACCGTCGGCCCCCGCCTCGACCGGATCGGCTTCCGGCGGCGCACCTCGAGCGCGGGGCAGGGCTGGGTGCCGTGGGGACGTCTGGTCGTGGCCCGCCGCTGGGTTGTGGGCTCGCTCGCCCTCGTGATCCTCGCTGCCTTCGTCCTCCCCGTCCTCGACTTCTCGACCGGCACGCCGCGCTCGGAGGCCCTCGCCTCGGCCGGCCAGGCGCGCGGCGGGCTCGACCTGCTGACCGGATCGGGCATCGGCGCCGGCGTCCTCAGCGTCTATGACGTGGCCGTGGTCGGGGGCGATGCCGAGTCGACCGCGAGCACCATCGCGGCGGTCCCGGGCGTGCGCGGAGCCGTCGCGCCGTCCGGTGGCGACTGGCGACGGGACGACACAGCCGTCCTCAACGTCTTTCCCCGGGCGGAGGACGATTCCGCCAACATCGATGCCGTGCGCGCGGCGGTCGCAGATGCCCCCGGCGAGGTCCTGGTCGGAGGCGCGGTGCCCGCCAACGCCGACTTCAACGACGCCGTCTACGGCAACTTCATCTGGGTGGTCCTCCTGATTCTCGCGATCACGTACATCCTGCTGGCGCGCGTGTTCCGCTCGCTCCTGCTGCCCCTCAAAGCGATCATCTTCAACGTCATCTCGATCGCGGCGGTCTGGGGGTTCATGGTGGTCTTCTGGCAGAAGGGCCACGGCTCGGGCGCGCTGTTTGACATCGAGCCCACCGGTTCGATCACCGTGTGGATCCCGATCATGGTCTTCGCCTTCCTGTATGGCCTGTCGATGGACTACGAGGTCTTCATCCTGAGCCGCATGCGCGAGGAGTACGACCGCGACGGCTCCACCGACCGCGCCGTCGTGGCCGGCCTCGCGCGCACCGGACGGTTGGTGACCGCCGGGTCCCTGGTCCTGTTTCTCGCATTCATCGCACTGGCCGCCACGCCGGGGACCGAGATCAAGGTGTTCGCGACCGCGCTGGCCGTCGGAATCCTCCTCGATGCCACCGTCATTCGCAGCATGCTCCTGCCGGCATTCATGTCGCTGCTCGGGCGTTGGAACTGGTGGATGCCACCCTGGGCGGCACGGATCCTGCGGATCGAGCCCAGCCTGCCAGAGCCCGAGCGCAGGGGCTCGGTGCCCCTCGAACTCGAGCCGCGCCCTCCGATCGTGGCCACCGAGCCGGCCTGATCGAGGGCGAAAACGCAAAACGAATCCGCACCGAACGCGAAACGAAACGCACGATGACGAAGTCGCCCCGCAACTACGTGCTGATCGTCGTCGGGACCATCGTCGGCCTGATCGGCTTGGCGCTCCTCGCCGGTGGCGGGACGCTGCTGTGGGCGAACCAGACGCTCAAAGACGATGACGGGTACTTCACCAGCCGCACCGTGACGTTCGCCGACGCCGGCAGGGCGATCGCCTCCGAGAACCTCGACTTCGGGGACCTTCCCGGTGGGAGCGGTCGCTGGGGCGAGCTTCGCATCCGGGCAACGGGCGCCGGCGACCGGCCGGTGTTCGTCGGCATCGGCCCGCGCGACGACGTCCAGCGATATCTCTTGGGCGTGCGGTACGCCGAGCTGACCGACGTCGACCTCGACCCGTTTCGCCCCACCTACCAGCAGAGGACCGGCACCAGGGCACCGGCGCCCCCCGACGCTCAGGGATTCTGGGTCGCGCGGGCCCAGGGCAACGGAGAGCAGACGCTCGCATGGGGTGTTGACGACGGCGACTGGCAGATCGTGGCGATGAACCAAGACGCCTCCGCGGGGGTCGCGCTCGACGCGTCGCTCGGGGTCAAGGTTGCGCATGTCATAAAGGTGGTCATCGGCCTCCTCGTCGCCGGAAGCCTCATGCTCGGAGGCGGGATCCTGATGATCGTCGTTGGCGGGCGCCGGCGCGACGGACCTCCGCACGGCGAGCACGCCGCGGATGGCACCGCCGCAGGAGCGGCTTCCCTGGCGACCTCCGACAGCGCGACCAGCGGAGTCTCACGGGCCGCCTACCCGGTCGACCTCACGGGCGAACTCGACGCGGGACTGAGCCGCTGGCAATGGCTTGTGAAGTGGCTCCTTGCGATCCCGCACTACATCGTGCTGCTCTTCCTTTGGATCGCGTACTCGGTGGTGACGGTGATCGCGTTCTTCGCGATCCTGTTCACCGGGCGGTACCCGCGGGGGCTCTTCGACTTCAACGCCGGTGTGCTGCGCTGGAGCTGGCGGGTGGGCTTCTACTCCTACAGCGCGCTCGCCACCGACCGCTACCCGCCGTTCACGCTGGCGAAGACCGACTACCCGGCCGACATCGAGGTGCCGTATCCCGAGCAGCTCTCCCGTGGTCTTGTGCTCGTCAAGTGGTGGCTTCTGGCCATACCGCACTACATCGTCGTCGCGATCCTCGCGGGCAACTGGACGTACGGCGCGGCCTGGGGTGAGGACTGGTGGGGGTGGGCCTGGACCCCAGCCGGCGGCGGCCTGATCGGCGTCCTGGTCCTGTTCGCCGCCATCGCCCTACTTTTCACCGGACGCTACCCACGCAGCCTGTTCGACCTGGTCATCGGAATGAACCGGTGGGTCTACCGGGTCATCGCCTACACGACCCTGATGCGCGACGAATACCCGCCGTTCCGGCTGGAGCGGTGA
>JANMDV010000196.1:0-3959 GCA_031376485.1 Actinomycetota bacterium | reverse complement strand
CGAACCGTGGACCCCGTGGCTCTCCTTCGAGGTCACGCCGATCATCCCGATCGAGGAGGCCGCAACCATCGGCCACGAGGCGATGGCGTTTCGCGACACGGTGGGGTAGCGGACGCGACGAACGGCACCGGCGGCGCGGTGTGACCATGACGCCGGTGCCGTTTCAGGCCCCCGATGCGTCGTCTGGCGTCGAGGGGCGAAGGGTCCTGGCCGCCCGTCAATTCTACAGGTCGCCACCGGGTTGGTCGATGAGGGCGCCCGTCGGCTGCGACGCGTCAACCAGGACCCGCATTGCTGATGGATCAGGGGCAGGTACCGGGTCCATCGCAGAGGCGATCGGCCAGGGTGAGCGCCCCGCGTCGGGGGGTGGACGGGAGCCGCTCATCCGGCGGCGACGCACCGCGGCGATTGAACCGGTCCGATTGGGCTGCGAGCCGTATCAAGTGCCGTCGCCGCGCCGCCTGGAAGTCGTCCCAACCGCAACGCGGCTGGTGTTCCCAGTCGCGGCTCTGGGCCTCGCGGCCCGCGTTACTGTGCATCTCGCGCCTCCGATCAGTCGAACCACCCGGAGTCTCGATGACGCGGACGAACGAGGGCAGGGACCCAAGGTGCGGGATTGCGGCACCGACCTTGGCCGAATGGCGAGAATCACACGAGCGGAGCGAAAATGCCGTCAGGCCCCGGCGCGCCACCCGGTGATGAAGCTGACCTCATGGGCACGGCTGTTGATCTGGCGCGCCTGATCGCGGGTGATCGCGCCCAGGCGAACGAGCATCCCGTACTCGGCGCGCAGGCGCGTGCCGATCATCTCGGGACCGTCGGTCGCGATCACGACCTCGATCCCGGCGGCCCGTAGCGCGGAGACGATCTCGGCAATCTGCTCTTCGTTGCGCACCGCACCGGTCTTGACGTTGGAGGTGGGGCAGACCTCCAACACGATGCCCCGCTCGGCGATGCGCTCGGCCAGGTGCGGGTCATACGCGGCGATGATCCCGTGGCCGATGCGGTCGACGCCCAGGTCCACGACCTGCGCCAGCTCGGTCAGATACGGCGATGGATCCGGCGCGTTGACGCCCTCCTCGCCCGCATGGAAGGTCACTCCAAGTCCCGCGTCTCGTGCGCGAGCCAAAAGCGGTGCAAGGCCGGAGTAGTCGAACGGCAGCGCCGATCCCGTCGGTCGTGGACCGCCGATGTCGATCGCGACGACACCGCGGCCGGCGAAGCGCACCGCTTTGTCGACGACCGCAGCGTTGAGCTCAGGGGTAAAGCAGCGGTCCATCATCAGCGTGATGCTGGCCTGGATCGGGTACTCCAGCATCGCCCGGTCAGCAGCATGCACGGCCGACATCACGATGGCGTCCAAGTCTCGCTCGCCGCCGCGATTGCGCTTGGCGGGGTTGAACCGCACCTCGTGCGTGGTGATTCGCTGAGACCGGTACGCGCCGGCCAACATCTTGTGTACAGCGCGGAACACGCCCTCCGGGCTTGACTGGATCAGCTCGGTCAGGTGGTAGATGGCGTTGAGGCCGTCCAGCCCAGCAACCCCCCCGCCAACGCTCGCCGCGCGGGCGAATCCCCAGTAGTCGTCGAACGGGAGTTTGATGCCTTGCTCATGCGCAAGTTCCCACATCGTGGCCGCATCGACGCCGCCGCCCAGGTGTGCGTGAAGCTCGGCGAGCGGCTCGTCGAGCGCGAAGATGCCTTCCACCCGTCGAGGCCCCGCCCCGACTACTTGCTTCCGAGCAGTTCCTGCAGTTCGCCGTTCTGGTACATCTCGGTCGTGATGTCGCAACCCCCGACGAGCGTGCCGTCGACGAAGAGCTGCGGGATCGTCGGCCAGTCCGAGTGCTCCGCCAACACCTCGCGAATACGCGGGTCCGTCAGTACGTCGCGTGAGCCGAACTCGGCACCCGTGATGTTGAGGATCTGCACCACCTGGTTGCTGAACCCGCAGCGAGGTGCGTCGGGTGTCCCCTTGAGATAGAGGAACACGCGGTTGTCGGCGGTCTCGGCTTTGATTTGGTCCAGGATCTCGGCGTCGGTCATGGTGAGGGTGTCGCTCATCGGTCCTCCGGTGTGCGTGTCTTCAGGGCGAGCGCATGAATCGTTCCGTCGTCCAAGTACGCTTTGACCGCCGCATATACCAGGCGGTGCTGCTCGATCCGTGAAAGGCCGTCAAACTGCGGTGCGACGACCTCGGCGAACAAGTGGTCGCCGCCTCCCTGATCGTGCACGGTTGCAGACGCCCCGGGAAGGGCCGCTTCGATCATCGCCGCGTACTCGGTGACTTCGGGCATCTCCGGAAGGATAGCCCTTGCCGTCTGCTGCGGGCCCTCAGCGCTCCGCTTCATGCAGGTCCGGCTGCACGAAGCTCTCCCGCGTGATCTGCGGCCCTGGTGCGGCGGTTGATGCGTCCGCACGGTCGGCGTGGTCATCGACGACGTCCGCGACGCCAACGCGGCGGATCGGGCCTGGATTGTTGGAGAGCCCGGGCCCGCGGCGGTGAAACTCGAACCGTCCGTTCCCCAGCAGAAGGTCGAAGTGGGGGGTCAGCTCCCCATCCTCCAATGCGTGTTGGACGGCCTCGGCGATCTCGCGGCGCCGCGCGTTTCGCAGGTCCCCGTTCTGGCGGTTCGTCCGCTTCTCGAGGCGTCGAAGCTCGCGCTCGGCGATCTCCAGTCGTGCCTCCAGTCGCTCATGCTCGCTTCCCGCCGGCTGCCGATCGTGGCCAACGGAGGCCGCCGTCGCGGCAGGCGATGAGTCCTCCGATTCGGCCCGACGCGCCTGATCGCCGCCCTCCGCAATCGGGAGCGCGATCGGAGCGTCGCTCGTCGGTGTCTCAGACCGGTGCTCGACCACGGCCACCATGTCCCGTTCGCGCGTGTCCACCGGCAACATTTCCGGCGCATCGGTCTCGGACGCCGCTCGCTCCCACGCGGCCTCGCGCCCACGTTGCTCGACCATCGCTTGTGCCGCGGCACCATCGTCCTGGCGGATCGCATCCCGTTCGTACACCGCGCGATACGGATGGAACCCGTCGTCTGCGGAGGCCGAGATCGGCTCCGACTCTGCCACCGACGTCCTGGCGTTGGCAGTGTCTGCTGGGTGCGCAAACTCTCCCAGGGACGGCCAGCCAGGTGCATCGACCGGGTGCGTCCCGCCACCGGATTGGATCGGCACGACTTCGGGCGGTATGGGCCGGGTCGCCACAGGGTCCGCCTGTGGTGATGGGGACGGTTGTGGTGAGGTCGTGACGGTCGGCGTCGCGGTCGTTGGCGCGATCACCGGCGTCGCCGTCGTCGTCGCCGGCACCAGGGATCGTGCCGGCTTTGCGGCCGCGGGCTTGGGTCGTGTCGCACGCGTCGACGGAATTTGCGTCGTCGTGAGGTCGTTCGAGGGCTTGAGGGGAGCTGGGGCGGTGGGCTGGACGCCCGTTGCGACCGTGCGGCTGCGTCGCGCCAATGTCGGTTGTGGCGTCGTGGCCGGAGCAAGCGTCTGGGGAGCGTCGTCAGCCCGCGCCTCGGGAATCGGCGTTTTGGCGACTGCGACGGCGACCGGGGGCGTCGGCCCCGCCGCGGGCGCTGCGGCCTGCGTTGCCGGGCGAGTGCGGCGCGCGGGTCGCGGCGTGGATGACGGCAGTGCGGTGTTCTCCGACGTTGCCGGCGCGGGTGTGGGCGCCTGTGTCGGTGCTGCGGATGTCTCTGCGGGATGCGCCGGTGTCGCCGAGGCCTGTGTCGTTGGTGCCGGTTTGGGCGGCGCGGCCACACGGTCACGACGGGCAGGGCGTGACGGGGCCGGAGTCTCCGCGGCCGTGGCGACGGCCGGCACCGGCGCAGTCGTACTGCGTCGCGTCGTCTGTGGTGGGACAGGTGGAGGGCCAACCGGGGTCGCCGCGATGTCGACCGGCGTCTCGAGGGCAGGGGCGGTGGCCGTCGTCGTCATCTTGCGTGGCGATACCG
>JANMDV010000155.1:0-9542 GCA_031376485.1 Actinomycetota bacterium | reverse complement strand
GCGCGGTTGGCGGCTGCTCGGCACCGTCCTGTACTGCACGCTGGAGCCATGCCCCATGTGCGCGGGTGCGATCCAGCAGGCACGGGTGGCGCGGGTCGTCTTCGGCGCGCCTGACATGAAAGTCGGGGCCGCCGGGTCCGTTGTCGACCTGCTGCGGAACCCGCGCCTGATCCACCGCGTCGAGGTCACGGGCGGTGTGCTCGCACGCGAGTCGCTGTCGGTGATGCAGCGCTTCTTCGACGAGCGACGTTGAGCGCGCGTCGCTCCCGCCAGAAGAACCCCGAGTGGTCCGACCGTCGGACGTCTAGCATCACGGCATGCGCCGCTTCGTGCCTTCCCTCCTCGACCTTGTGCTGATCATCGTGTTCGCCGTCATCGGTCGCCGCAGTCACGACGAGGGGACGGCCCTCGTCGGGACGCTCACCGTCGCCGCGCCATTCCTGATCGGATATGCGATCGCCGCGGTCGTGGGGCGACTGGACCGAGCGCCATTGAGCGTGAGCCGCGCCGCGCTCGTCGCAGTCGTCGCCGTTTCGCTCGGCCTCGTCCTGCGCGGCACGGTGTTTGACCGTGGCCTGGCACCGGCGTTTGTGGTGGTCGCGTTCGTCACCATCACGGCCCTGCTCGTCGGATGGCGCCTCGTCGTCCCCCGGATCGCCTCACCGGGCGCCCGCAACGCGGACGCCCGATCGTAGCCAGACCATCAGCGGGCCTGGCGGGATTGAAGCTGAACTCAAACCTGGCTTGCTGGTTTCGGCGGGTGGGCGACCAAGTCTGTCTCGATGTCGAGGATGCACTCGGAGCGGTAGCCCCTCCTCGGTTGACGCCACGTGGCGGCGTCGCGGAATTAGCGGTCAACGGCGCGCGGACGGTGCCCCGGGGGCAGGGGCGCCTTGACGGCCCCGTCTCGGCGACTTACAGTCCACCCGCGCGGCCTCCGGTCGCGGTCTCAGCTGAACTCAGAGAGCGGAGGAACCGAGATGCCGTATGGAATCTCCATTTCTTCGAGGGGGGCACCAAGGAGCAGTACGAGACGACGCTCCGGGCGGTGCACACAGACAAGGACCTTCCGGCGGGTCAGTTATTCGACGCGGCAGGCCCCACCGGCGACGGTTGGATCGTCATGGCCATCCACGACTCAGAGGAGAGCTGGGACCGCTTCCGCGACGAGACCCTGATGCCGCGCCTGGTGGAGGGCATCGACGGCGGCTTCACCAACCCACCCGAGGAGAGATCCTTCGACGTCCATACCCACCGCACTGCCTGAGCGGCAGCCGCAACCCCTTGATCGGCGGCGCCCTACCGTAGAGCCGCCCTAGACCGAAGAGGCGCCGCTCCGCCCCGGTCAGGTAATCGGCGAGCAGCTAGGTTTCTGCCCCCGGGATTGAGAGGTGTTGGCTGACGACGCCACCCGAGGATTTTGACCGAGGCGTGAGTCGCCGAAAGGCGCCTTCGTGCTCGTCGCACCAGCGGCGTTGCGCTGTGGCTGGCGCGCCACCGCTCTGGCATAGTCGCAGAAGTGTCGGCTCCTTGCTCTCCGCGGTTTCGCAATCGCGTCGACCCGCCCGACAGCGAAGCCACCGGCGCGCCGATGCTCCGCGCGCAGATCTCGTTCGCGGCGATGTGGGCGGGCGAGTGCGCGTTCATGGTCGCGCTCGGGATCGTGGCGTTCCGCGAGGGCGGCGTCGGCGCGGTTGGCGCAGTCACGGCCGCCCGCATGGCGTGCGCGGCACTGCTCGCACCGTTCCTCGCGGCGATGGCCGACCGGATCCGCCGTGAGCGCGTGCTGGCCTGCGTCGGGGCGATCCGCGCCGCGATGCTGGGCTGCGCGGCGGTGGCGACGGCCACCGGCGCCCCCGCTGCGGCGACGTACGGCTTCGCCGTCGGGGCCACGATCGCCATGACGATGTACCGTCCGGCGCACTCAGCCCTGCTGCCGGCGCTGGCCAAGTCCCCGCAACAGCTGGCGAGTGCGAACGCGGTGCGCGGGATGCTGGACTCGCTCTCCACGCTCGGAGGCCCGCTGATCGCGGCCGCCCTGCTCGCGGCGAGCGGACCGTCCGCGGTCTTCGTCGCGTGCGCCGCCGCATCGCTGGTGGCTTGCCTGGTGGTCGTCGGGCTCCCGTACAACGCGCCGCCACGGGTGGCGGATCCCGACCGCGCACCCGGCCGCGCGGTGCTCCAAGGCTTCGCCGCGATCGTGGGCAATCGCGGGCTGGCGCTGATCACGGGGCTGGGGCTGGTGCAAACGTTCACGCGCGGCTGCCTGACGGTGTTCGCCGTGGTCGTGGCCATCGATCTTCTCCACACGGGGGACCCAGGCGTCGGTGTCCTGAACGCCGCCGTCGGGGGCGGCGGCGTGCTCGGGTCGATCTTCGCCTTCGGTCTGGTCCGACGAGGGGGGCTCGCCGGCTGGTTCGGCCTCGGCATCGCGCTGTTCGGCGCGCCGCTGGCGCTGATCGGTGTCCTGCCGGAGCGCGCAGCGGCGGTCATCCTGCTCGGCGTGGTCGGGATCGGCAACGCGCTGATCGACGTCGGCGGCTTCACGCTGCTGGCCCGGCTGGCGGACGAGGCCGTACTGGCGCGGATGTTCGCGGGCTTCGAAGCGATCCTGACGCTCGGGTTTGCGGCCGGCGGACTGTTCTCGCCGCTGCTCATCGACCTGCTCGGCGCGCGCCTCGCGCTCGTGGCGGTCGGCGTCCTGGCGCCGTTGGCCGTCGGCGCCAGCTGGCCCGCCTTGCGCCGGCTCAACGCCGGGATGCGGGTGCGCGACGCCGACATCGAGATCCTGCGGGAGGTCGGCACGCTGGGTGCGCTCCCGGCGGCGACGATCGAGCAGCTCGGCGCCGGACTCACCTATGCCGAGTTCGCGCCCTCCCAGATGGTGTTCGAGCAGGGCGACCGCGGCGACCGCTTCTACGTCGTCGAGTCGGGCCGGGCCGAGGTCGTCCGGGGCGGACGCCTCGTCGACACGCTCGGACGCGGCGACGGCTTCGGCGAGATCGCGCTCCTCAACGACGAGCCGCGGACGGCCACCATCCGCGCCACGGCGGACGCGCAGCTGCGGGTGGGCGTTCTGGAGCGCCGGGCGTACCTCACGGCCGTGACCGGATACCCGGCCAGCGCGACGGCAGGAAAGGCGGTCGTGACGCGGCTCAAGGCGCGCGACGCCGAGGCGCCTCCGGCCGCGAGCGACCCGCGCTGAGCCGCCTCGCTCAGCGCGTGACGAGCGGCGGGCGCCGTACGCGGAGCGCGTACGGCAGGCCACGGCCGACCATGCCCAACGTCACCCCGAGCCGCCGGAGCCCGGAGGGATCGGGCAAGGGAGCGACGGGCCCGGCGAGCTCGGAGACCTCAACGAAGTACGTGTTCACGGATCCGATGCCCTCGAGCTCCTGCGTGATCTCGTGGACCTGATATTCGGGCGCAGCCACGCTGCCGCCGCGGTAAAGATCCTCGGAGAGCAGGACGTACTCGGGCACCGGCACGGCGTTCTTGAGCAGGCGATGGACAAAAATCACGTCCATGCCGACGAGCTTGCGCCGCCGCTTGATCTTCTGGGTCGCGACCTCGCCGATGTGCGCAACGAACTTCAACTTCAGCTCGCTGACGTGCGTGCAGCTGTCGCAGGGGCACAGGTTGCGCTCGACCAGACGCCGCTCTGCGTGGAAGGCGCGGTGCATGGCGACGGCAGCATCGTTGACGTCGGCGAGCCCCGCGGCGTCGTCCAGCGCGCCGGCGTCGCGCGAGAGAAAGGCGGCGTCGCCTTCGATCTCGATCAGGGCGAAGCCGCGGGCGGCATCGACCACCGTCTTCAGCAGCCGCGTCGTGGCCGCCTCCGCGTGCCCGAGCACGCTGCGGTGCGACTGCATGTACGACGTGTAGCCGCCGATGTCGGCGATCAAGAGCAGTACCCGGCGGGTCTCCACGCGCTACAACCTACAGGGTGCGACGGGCCCACGGAGACCCCGGTCGAGGTCCGCGCAGTAAACTCGCAGCGTGCCCGCAACGCCGCTCGACACCTCCATTGCGACGTATGCGCGCGTCGCCGGGCTGCGCCTTCAGATCGACCGCTGCGAGCTCCTCCCGCTGGTGCGCGACGTCTCCAGCGGTTTCACCAAGATATCGATCGTGGTCCGCCTCAGCGGAGACGGGCACGAGGGTCTGGGCGAGGACATCACCTGGGATCAGATTGACCAGATCGAGCAGCTCCGGCACGCGGGCGACCTCTCGTGGCTGCGCGGGACGCGCACCCTGGAGGAGTTCTCCACGCTGGTGGGACTGGCCGACCTCTTCCCGGTCGCGCCGATCCGCGACAGCGCCCGCTTCTATCGGCGCTGGGCATTCGAGAGCGCGGCACTAGACCTCGCCCTGCGCCAGAACGGCCTCTCGTTGCAGGACGCCATCGGGCGTGTGGCCGAGCCCGTCAGGTTCGTCGTGTCGACGGGGCTCGGTGACCCCGCCGGGCTAGGCCACCTGCATGTACTGCGCAGCTCGAACCCCAGCGTGCGGTTCAAGCTCGATCCCACCCCGAGCTGGGGGCGCGCGCTCGTTGCCGAGCTGGCGGCGCTGGACTGCGTCGACGTGGTCGACATGAAGGGCCTCTACATCAACGCGACCGTCGCCATGGACGCGGACCCAGCGCTCTACCGTCGCGTCTTCGAGGCGCTGCCGTCGGCCTGGATCGAGGATCCCGCGATGGCCGACGACACCGTCGAACTGCTCGACTGCCACCGCGACCGGATCACCTGGGACGAGCCGATCCACTCGGTCGCCGACATCGAGGCGCTGCCGTGGAAACCCCGTCTGTTGAACCTCAAGCCGTCCCGGTTCGGCAGCGTCCGCCGGTTGTTCGAGACCTACGACTACTGCACGGCCCACGGCATCGGCGCCTACGGCGGGGGCATGTTCGAACAGGGCCCAGGACGCGGGCAGCTCCAGTACCTCGCATCACTGTTCCATCCCGACGGCCCGAACGATCTCGCCCCGGTCGCGTACAACATGCGGTCCCCGCTAGGGGACCTGCCGCGCTCGCCGCTGCCTCCGGAGCCGCACCCGACGGGCTTCCGCTGGGGCATCTACGACGCGCGCCGCAGCATCCGCGAACGAGACTCCCCGACGTAAACAAGCCTCCCGTCATCGTGTCGTACTGTCCCGAATGCGACAGACGCGAGTTCGGGCCCGAGTATTTCGCCAAACCTCCTAGCCGATAGCATTCGTGTGCGCGACGGGGCTTCGTCGCGTTCTGCCGGCCGCTCGAGGAGAGCGACATTGATGGGCGAGGCGGGGATCGAGAGGGACGCGTTCCTAGTCGAAATCGGCGTTGGCGCACCACGCATGAGTTGCATGCTGGAGACACGGCGGCGTGAACAACTGTGCGGCTCGGCACTGAGACGGGATACGAGCGGACGTCCACTGCTCGTCTTGCTGGGGCCTTGGCTGCCGGCACCGTGCAGCGCTGTGGCTACTCCCGCTAAACGCGGAAGCGGCCAGTGCAGGGAGACGACCTGGACTGGCACGTATGTGCGTCCGTGCTCTTGATCCTCACGTACCGCCGACCCCTCTGGCGCCCGACGACAAAACGGGCGTGAGCCGTGCATGTCTCGAACAAACCGGTTCACCGCGAAGAGGAGAAGCCGCGCGGTAGAGCGTTTGGGTGCGACGACCGCACGTCATGCGACCCACGGTTCTTAACGTCAGACGCAACCCCGATGAAAGCGCCAGTTGTGCGCCAGCTACGCTCGAATCGGCGGACGCCGGAAGACGTTGGTGGACGTTTATGGACCGCTGGCGCGGTTCGAAAACCGCGCGTGCCCCGTCCCAAGCGGAATCGTGGCTCAAGAAACGCTTGGTTAATTAAGCGGAGAGAGGGGGATTTGAACCCCCGAGGCGAGAGAACCCGCCTACGCGATTTCCAGTCGCGCTCCTTAGACCACTCGGACACCTCTCCACCCGCGATCGTACCGAACCTCGTCGCGGTCGGGGTCCGTCGGACACGGATCCGACCCAGCGCTTCACGCCGCGGCGACCCGTCGTTTTGGCGCGATTCGAGCGCCCCCATGATGCGACGACCGATCGGGAGCCTCTGCTAGATTCGCCCGCGGAGAGGTGGCAGAGCGGTCGAATGCGGCGGTCTCGAAAACCGTTTCGGGCCTTTCGGTCCGACGGGGGTTCAAATCCCCCCCTCTCCGTTCATCTCGCCGGCGCATCACGGCTCGCGACGTCTGGTCGCCTCCCCCGGCCACAGCGCTTGAGGCGGTTCGTTGACGACGTGGGCCCGCAAAGGGCCCCCATCCCCGGTGATATCCTGCACCACCCCGGGCAGTTAGCTCAGCGGGAGAGCGCCCGCCTCACACGCGGGAGGTCACTGGTTCAATCCCAGTACTGCCCATTCCGAACGCGCCCGCCCTGTGATGTCAAACGATCCGGAAGAAACGTGCACCATGACCCCTCGTCAGCCTGACTCGCCACGCCGTCCCGGAGCCCGTTGGCTTTCGCTCATGCTGGGCGTCCTGATCGGATTTGCTTGGGGCACGCTCATGTGGGCGCTCACCACGGCGTTTGGACAGGACACCGGCGGTGTGCGGGGGTGGCTCTACATCGCGCTCTCCATGGCGATGATCGGAGGCGGAATCGCGGGGGTGTTCGGCGCGATCGGGGCCAAGAAGAGCGGCGAGCGCGTTTCGCCACGCTTTCGTCGCCGCTGACGACGCGATCGGTCCCAACGGGCTATTCTCGACTCGGGAGCCGGGCGAGCGCTTCGGCGAGGTCCCATTCGGTGGGTGACTGCGAACCAGGTCAGGTCCGAGAGGAAGCAGCCTTAAGTGGATCCACTCAGGCGCAATGGGGTCACCTCGCCGAAGCGCTCGCCCGGTGCCCGTTGAACGTGCACTCCGAACGAGACACATGACCGACCAGCCCCAGGAGCCTCGCGGCAGCCTCTACAACCGCTACCGCCCGGAGCGGTTCGATGACCTGGTCGGCCAGGAGCATGTGGCGCGGGCGCTCGGCAACGCGCTGACGTCGGGCCGTCCGGCCCTGGGCTACCTGTTCTCGGGTCCGCGTGGCACCGGCAAGACGACGACAGCGCGCATCCTGGCGCGGTGCCTCAACTGCTTGAGCTTTCCGGCGCCGACCGCGACGCCGTGCCTGACATGCGATTCGTGCCGGCGCATCGGCCATGACGACTGGCTCGACGTAGTCGAAGTCGACGCCGCCTCCAGTGCCCGTCGTATCGACGAGATGCGCGAATGGCTCGAGACGGTCCGCTACGCGCCGGTCGTCTCGCGGTACCGGATCACGATCATGGACGAGGCCCACCAGATCCAGGAGGGAGCGGCGAGCGCCCTCCTCAAGACGCTGGAGGAGCCCCCACCCCATCTGGTCGTCATCCTCTGCACCACGCACCCGTGGGACATCCTGCCGACGATCCGGTCCCGCTTGCAGCACTACGCCCTGCGCAAACCCGGCATCGCGAACCTGATGCGCGTCTTGGAGCGGGTCGCCCGGGACGAGGCCTTCACCACGTCGCCTGAGGCGCTCGACCTGGTCGCGCGGGCCGCCGATGGCAGCTACCGGGACGCGCTCGGCCTGCTCGAACAACTCGCGACCTTCGGGGGAGGAGCGGTTCAGGTCACCGACGTCTTGGAACTCTTCGGCGCGGTCGAGCGTGAGGAGATCTTCGCGCTGGCCGACCACCTGGCCGCTGGGGACGCCGCGGGGGCGTTCGAGCAACTGGAAGCGACGCTGGACCGGGGTGCCGACCCGGAGCAGCTCATCCGTGGGCTCGTCACCCACCTGCGGTATCTGTGCCTGCTCCAGCAAGGAGCTCACCCGCGTGAGGACTGGGCCTACTCGCCCGAGGAACTCGACCGCCTGCGCGCGCAGGCCAACCAGCTCCCGCCGGCGCGGGTGGTCCGCGGGATGGATCTGATCGCCGATGCGCAGGTGCGCATCCGCCACGGCCAGGCCGATCCGCGGATCCAACTGGAACTCGTCGCAGCGAAGCTCGCGCACCCGGCGCTCGACCCAAGCGTCCAGGCCCTCGCCGGACGGATCGAGGCGCTCGAGCGCGGGCAGGCGCCCGCGCATCCCTCCGCCCAGCCGGTGGCGTTTCGAGCGGGAGCGGACGAGACCTCTGGCGTGCCGGAACCGGCTCCACCGCCCGTCGACATCGAGCCGTCCCCGGCGCCCCGGCCGCGTGAACCGATCGTCGCCGACCTGGAGCACGTCGCCAGGGTCTGGCCACAGGTCGTCGCCGAGATCGAGCAACAACACGCCCGCGTCCACGGCTTCCTCTTGGGGTCCGAGGTCGTCGACGTCACCGACGATCAGGTCGCGATCGCGGTCAACGGCGTCTTCATGCGCCTGCTCGACCAACCCGACGAGCGGGCGTTGATCGAAGGCGCGCTTTCGGAGTTCGCGGGGCGCGCATTCTCGGTGCGCTTCGTGGAGGTGTCGCCCCAGGTCCATGCCGCGACCGCAGAACCACAGCCCACGCTCGATCACGCTGCGCTGATGGAAGAGCTCAAACGTACGTTCAACGCGACCGAGGAGCCGCACTGATGGGACAGGATCCCGCAAAGATGATGCGTCAGATGCAGAAGCTGCAGGAAGATATGCGGCGCGCCCAGGAGGAACTCGCCGGCGAGACCGTCAGCGCGGCGGCCGGCGGCGGCGCCGTCACCGTAACGATCTCGGGTGGGCTCGAGGTGATGGACGTGGTCATCGACCCGGCGGCCATGGACGACGTCGAACTTTTGCAAGACACGATCGTCGCCGCCACCAACGAGGCGATGCGCAAGGCCCAGGAACTTGCCAACAGTCGTCTGGGTTCGGTGGCCGGGGCACTCGGAAGCCTCGGCATCCCCGGGCTGTAGACGACACTCGTGTCCTCTATCCTCCCGGCATCGGTTGAGCGGCTTGTCTCGGAGCTCGCCCGCCTGCCGGGCCTGGGCCCCCGGTCGGCCGAGCGTCTGGCGTTCCACGTGATGAAGGCGCCGCCCGAACGTGCGCACGCATTGGCCGAGGCACTGGTCGAGGTCAAGGAGCGGCTTCGTCCGTGCGCTGAGTGCTTCGGTTACGCCGAGGACGAGCGGTGCACGATCTGCCTCGATCCGCGACGTGACCCGACGCTGCTGTGCGCGGTGGAGGAGCCGTCGGCGATCGTTCCGATCGAGCGCACCCATGAGTACCGCGGCCGATACCACGTCCTGGGCGGGGCGCTGTCTCCGATCGATGGCATCGACCCCGAGGACCTGCGGCTGGACGATCTGGTTGCCCGCATCGAACGCGACGGTGTCGAGGAGCTGGTCATCGCGACGAACCCGACGATGTCGGGCGAGGCGACCGCGCTGTACCTCGCAGACTTGGTGCGCGGCAAAGTCAGGGTGACGCGTCTGGCAAGCGGCCTCCCCGTTGGCGCGGACCTGGAGCACGCCGACGAACTGACATTGGGGAGGGCATTTCTGGGACGAAGGGAGATGAGTTGAGCGACGATCTGGACGAACCCGTCGGATACCTGGCGCTGCCCAAGGGCACGC
>JANMDV010000140.1:0-36288 GCA_031376485.1 Actinomycetota bacterium | reverse complement strand
ATATTTGCCGAGCTTGGGATCGACCTTCTGGGCGGTGCCGGTCTTGCCCGCCACCTGGTAGTTCTTGAGGCTCGCCGAGACCGCGGTGCCATCCGCGCCCTCGACGACCGTCTCGAGCATCTTGGTCAGGTCGAGCGCGGTCTGTTTGCTGATGATCCGCGTCCGCTCGGTTGGGGCCACGGCGTGCCCGCCGACGCGCGCCACGACGTGCGGGGTCACGAGAAAGCCGCCGTTCGCGATCGCCGCATATCCGCGTACCTGTTGGATTTGGGTGGCGGTCAGCCCCTGCCCTAACGGAATGTTGATCCGCGTCGCCCGGTTCCACTTCTTGACCGGCGGCAGGTCACCCCTGCTCTCGGCAGCCAGGTCGATACCAGTTGCCGTACCGAATCCGAATTTCGCCAGCCACGGCCGCAGCAGCTTGCGGTTTCGCAGACGCATCGACACCGTGACGGCCCCGATGTTGCTCGACCGTTGCAGGATGTCCTGTGTCGACATCGTCTCGTAGTTCTCTCGGGTATGGGCCTCTTTGAGCGTGAACTCGTCGTCGGTGCCCTTGTTGATCGTCAACGTCGGCGGCAGGTTGAACTGCGTTGTCGGCGTGACGAGGCCTTCTTCCAGCGCGCCCGCCACAACAAATGTCTTGAACACCGAGCCCGGCTCGAACGGATCGGTGACCGAGCGGTTCTGGGTGGTCGCCGGATCGAGTTCAGCCCGGTTGTTCGGATCGACGCGGGGCACGGAGCTCATGGCGATGACCGCGCCGGTGGTCGGGTCCATGATCACGCCCATCGCGCTCGTGGCCTTGTACCTGCGACGGTACCCGGCCAGGATCGTGTCGAACCTGCCCTGGATGTTGGCATTGATCGTCAGCTCGATGTCGGAGCCGGCCTTGGGATCGCGCGCTTCGACCACTCGCACGGTTTGACCCAGTCGGGGATCGCGGATCTCGACACGTTTGCCGTCACGCCCGGCCAGCAGGTCGTTGGCGCTCTTCTCGAGCCCTTCGATACCCTTGCCCGATTCCAGGTTGGTAAAGCCGATGAGCTGCCCTGCGACCTTGTTCTGCGGATAATGTCGGGCCGAGGTCCGTGTGAAGTGGACACCGTCCAGGTCGAGGTTCCTCAGGTAGTCGGACTGCTTGATCGACACATGCTTGGCCAGGACGACGTACCGAAGTTTGGAGCGAAGCTCGCCCTGTAGCCGCAGCCGGTCGGCCGCGTTGCCACCCGTGGCCGACGTGATGGCCTGGGCCACCTCTGCCGCATCGGTGACGTAGAGCGCGTCGGCGGTGACCAGCATCGTCGGACGGTCGACGGCGAGCGCCTGGCCGTCGGCACTCATGACCGATCCCCGTTGCGCGGGGAGCTTGACCGGGATCAGGTGTTGACGATCGGCAGTTGCCGACAGCGACGACGCCCTGACGGCACCCAGCCAGGTCGCCCGAACCGCCAGCACCAAGAACGCCGAGACGGCGACGACCGCAAGCAGTTGGATACGCCGTTTGGAACCTCTCAGCCCTGCTGCCGACGGGGCCATGACGACTTTAACGCCCCGGTCGGGCGGGCAAGTACGTCCAGCCGTCGCTCGTCGGTTGGATCATCCCCATCAGTTCGGCGGCCTTGGTGACGCGGCTGTCTGACTGCGCCTGCTGGGACTTGAGCGCCGACAGTTCCTCGCGCACGAGCACGGTGGACCGGGCGACCTGGCCCTGCTGTTTGGTGATCGCCAGCGTGGAGGAGTTGAGCCACACGACTCCTGCGAACAGGATCGCGACCACGGGAATCACCGCAAGACCGAGACGCACACGGATGTGAGGACGACGACGGGCCGCCGGAACCGCCTGCGGTCGCGGTCGCGGGCGCTCGTCGGGCCGGCGCGCCGGCTGGGTCGCCAAGGCGCTGCGGCCGCTCACCGTGCCGCCGCCTTGACGATTGCACGCATGCGGGCCGATTGGGCGCGCGGATTGCGATCGAGCTCGTCGCGCTTGGGTCCCAGGGCCTTGGGGACGGCCAGCATCGCCTCGGGCTCGTGCCCACACACGCACTGCGGAAGGTCCGGCGGGCAGATGCAGCCGCGCGCGGTGCCCTGCATGAACCGCTTGACGATGCGGTCCTCGAGCGAGTGGAACGAGATCACAGCCAGACGCCCACCGGGCGAAAGCAACGAGAAGGCAGCGTCGAGCCCGCGCTCGAGAATCGCGAGTTCGTCGTTGACGACGATGCGAAGCGCTTGGAACACCCGCTTGGCCGGATGGCCGCCTGCGAACAGGGCGGGCGTCGGAATGGCCCCGCGGATCAGCTCGACCAGGTCACACGTCGATGTGATCGGACGCGTCTGGCGTTGGCGAACGATGGTGCGGGCGATCTGGCGGGCGTAGCGCTCCTCGCCGTAGGTGCGAAACCACCCGGTCAGCTCTTCTTCGGTGGCATCGGCCAGCAGGTCGGCTGCGGTCAGCGGGCCGGTCGCGTCCATCCGCATGTCGAGCGGCGCGTTTCGCGAGTACGAGAACCCGCGCTCGGGCTGATCGACCTGCATCGACGAGATCCCCAGGTCCATCAGGATGGCGTCGACGTACACGCCGTCATCCGAGAGTTCACGAAGCCCGTCGGCGAAGTCGGCCCGCACGAAGCGGGTATGGCAGTCCACGCTCTCCGAGAAGGTGGCGAAGTACTGCTCCGTGGCGCCGTCACGATCGATCGCGATGTACGTCCCGGCGCGACCGAGCAGCGGCGCAAGACGCCGGGCGTGGCCCCCCGCGCCGAACGTGCAATCGACGATCGTCTGACCGGCAGTCGGCGCCAGCGTGCCGATCACCTCGGCGACCAGGACCGGCTCGTGCGGTGTGGCGGGCCTAGTCGGCACGCTCGACAATACGATTCCCATCGGTCGACACCTCCTCTCCGCCCCGTGCGCCGAGGGAATCCTCTTCGAGGAATTTCTTCAAACGCGCAGGGTTCCAGAGTTCCAGGTAGTCGCCGTTTCCGACGACCACGACTTTTGTCTCGAGCGCCGCCACCTCGCGGATGACCTCGGGCACGAGCACACGTCCCTGCCGATCGAGGGCATCTTGGTCGGCCGATTGCGCGTGCAATTGGCGCGACAGCCTGCGCTGCGAAGGGTCGAGCAAGTTCAGATCGCCGAACAACCTGTCGACGATCGCCTGCCATTCGCCGCGCGGCGCAACCATCGCGCACCCGTCGAACCACACCGACATCGTCGTTCCGAGGACGAACGCGTCCCGCACCTTGGCCGGGATCGCCAGGCGAAACCGGTTGTCGAGGCTGCATTCATATGTGCCACGGAGCGCTGTGTGTTGCATGACGGCAGGGAAACTACCCCACATTCCCCCCCAACACAACCACATTCTCCCATTTCATGGGCAACTGACCCCACCCACACCACTTCACCCCCGAGGCAACGCGCGTTGCGCAACGCGCGCTTTGCACGACACGTTGCATTGCAACGTTGTACCGAACACTTGTTCGTATTCGATTTTGTGTCTAACGTCTGCGGCATGAGAAACGCATCCGTCGTCGCACACCCAGTGGCGCACACGAGCAAGCGCCCCCATCTCGTCCTGGTTTGCCACCGGGCGCCAGGCACTCCCGCTCCCCCGCGGCAGCGGGTTGCCGCCCTCTTGGCCGGGCTGATCTGCGGCTTCGTTCTGGCCGCACTTGCGGCGATCATCGGCGGCAGCAGCCCCGGCGCATCGCTCGGCATCGCCGCGAGCCTCGGCACGGTGCTCGTCGGGGTCTTGGCGCACGCCCGCCGGGTGACGGTCCGCACGCGACGCCTGGCCCGTGCCCGCCGCGTGACCCCGGCGAAGACCACCCCGGTCGTACTCGACAGCGCCCGGGCGGCGTGAGCGGCCACGCCGACGATCTGCGCATCGCCGTGCTGGGCGACATACACGGCAACCTGACGGCGTTGGACGCGGTGCTCGCCGACGTGCGCGCAGCCGACATCCGCCGCGGCGTCTGCACTGGAGATCTGGTGCTTCGCGGTCGCCAACCCGAGGGATGTGTCGCGCGCATCGCGCTCCTGGAATGGCCGTGCGTGCGTGGCAACACCGATCACAAGGTGGCCGCCCGTCCGCCGCGGCCACGCTCGCACCCGGCAGCCGCGCGTGTCGGTTCGCGCTCATGGACCGCGCACCGCCTGTCCGGCGCGAGCCTCGCGTATCTCGCCGAGCTACCGCTCACGCTCCGGGTCCCACTCGGACCATTCCATGTCCTGGTAATGCACGGCGGACCGACGGACCCGGCCGACGTCGAGGTCGACGAGACGACGCCACACGAACGCCTGGTCGAGCTCGCGACCCTGCTGCACGCCGACTGCGTCGTGACGGGCCATACGCATCGTCCGTTCGTGCGCGACGCGGGAGGCTGCGTGTTCGTCAACCCCGGCAGCGTCGGTGAGTCAGACGGGTCGGATCACCGCCCGTCGTGGGCGGTCCTCGCGGCCGGACCTTCCGGGGTCACCGCGACGCTGATGAGGACAGCCGCACCCCTCGCCCCTCCCCGCGCGATCGCCTGATTCCCTTTGTATCAGTACTCCCGTGGGTCGTTCAACAGCCTGAACCGCGGGCAGCAATCTCGCCGCGACGATGCCTACTCGTGGGACCTGCCGACGCGCTCCAGAACGACGCAAGACGTCGGAGGTTCGGGCCGGCGCCAAAACGACCGCTCGGTTCTCGCTTGCCATCCGGCCCAGCAGTTATTTTTGCGCGAACGCTTATCGGCGAGCGACAGCGATGAGCTGCGGTCCGTATCCACTTCGCACTTCGAGCGCCGCGACCGGCGCCAGCGCGAGCGTCAGCACCCGTCCGGCGAGGTGGTGCGGGGCGCCCGGAGCCTGCGGATCGAGCCACGGAACCGCACTGAACGAGAGCGTTGCCGGATAGCGCCAGCCGCCGCGCGCGCGCACGTCGATCTGGGAGTAACCGGCATCTGCGAGCACCTTCACCAGGCTGGTCGTCGTGTAGTGCCAGCGGTGGCGTGCCGGCTCCCATCCGTGCCACCGCCCGCGAAAGATGCGGGCGGTGGCGCTCTCGGCATTCGGGACGAAGACAACCAGGGTCCCGCCAACCCGCAGCCGCTCACGCGTCGCTCGAAGGGTGGCCTCAGGGGCGGTGAGGTGCTCGAGAACGTGCGAGAGCACCGCACCGTCGTAACCGGTGTCGCCGGCCTGAAGCTCCTCGATCATGCATTCGCGGACCGTGCCGCGCCCCTTGAGTTGCCGCCGCGCATGGGCGGCTTCGGTCGCGTCCGACTCGACGGCGGTCACCCGGTACCCGGCTCGGGCCAGGATCAGGGCCCGGTTGCCACTCCCCGCCCCGATGTCGAGCACCGTGCCTTCCCGCGCGACCGCATCGAACACCGGACCCAGCTCCGCCTGCGTGAGTGCATCGGCCGCCCATCGCAGAATCCCGCCCTCCGGCAAGAGCGTCGGCGCGGCCTCGGCCGCATCGACCACCGGCCACGTGAAGCCGACGCCGCAGTCCAGGCAGCGACGCACCGTGTGCCGCAACCCGCCCATCCGATCCCGAGCGCGCACCCAGGATCGCGATGGACCCGCGCAGCGTGGGCAGGCAACGTCTTCAGGTCGCGGCGTGATGATGTCCTCGAAATCTCCTGAGGGGTTCGCGCAAAAACTACTGAACCGTTTGGCGGCTGCAAACCGTCGCGATACGGCGTCGCCGAGATCGCCCTTACCACCAGTAGCGACGAGGCTCGGCGACACCATCTCACTCGGTTTTGCTTCGGAAATAGCCGTCCTGCGGTTCGTATTTCCAGCCGCCGGGGGCGAGCCCCGCTCCGGGCCGTTTCGCTCGTCATCCGGCACGGCAGTTATTTTTGTGCGAACCCTTAAGCGGTTAAGCGGGCCGTGTGGAGACTATTCGCCGCGGCCCGTCGTGGCCGGCATCACGACCGACTCCACCATTCAGGAAGCAGGATCGTCGACGGTTCGAGGCTCGGCGCGGTCGGACGCGGGCGCGGTGGGCGTGGTGGGCGCGGACGGGCAGGGCGCACGGGGCGTGGTGGTGTGGGCTCCAGGTTCTGGACGGGGTGGCCGAGCAGGCGGACGATCGGCGGGATGACGTCGACCGGCGTGTTGGGACCGACCCGTGTGGGGCGTAACGTCACGAGGCCCGCAAACATGATCCCCACGACCGCGATGACCGCCAGATAGTCGACCGCCGCGGAGCCCTGGTGTCTACTGTTCATGCCACTCCTCCCACGATGCCGCCGATCTGGGCGATCAGTTGGATGATGAGCACGCCCAGCACCACCAGAAGCGCCGCCGGCACCATCACCATCGCGACGATCAACTGGACCTTCGGCGCCGCTTTGGCGGCGTGCTCGCGGATATCTTGTGTACGCGCCGAACGCAGCAGCTCGGCCTGACGGGTCAGCACGGAGGCGATCGGCGCACCCAACTCGTCCGCCTGCAGGAGCGCTCCGACGAGTCCCGTCAGCTGCGGCACGTCGAGGCGTTGCGACAGCGACACGTAGGCAGCGCGCCGAGGAGTGCCCAGGTCGAGTTCACGCAGCGTGTGCCCCACCTCGATGGCCAACACCCCCGGCAGGCGCTCGACTGCCAGACGCAACGAGGGCTCCAGCGCCATGCCCGCCTCGGTGCAGATCACGACCAGATCGATGAGTTCCGGGAGTTCACGCACTACGTGCCGCCTGCGCTGGCGGGCGCGCACCTGAACCCACCGGACCGGCCCGATGTACCCCACGACGGCCAGTGCGACTGCGATCACGAGACCAAACGGGTGGGCGATCGCCAGGATCACCCCAAACGCGCAGCCGGCCTGCGCCAACCCCACCCGACTCCGTGCAATCGTCGTCACACCTGCGCGCGGGTCGAGCCCCGCCGCCGCGGCCGCCATGACGACACGGCGACCTGCAGCACGCACCACCAGGGACTCGGGCATCGGCAGCCTGCAGGCGGCGCGGATCGCGAGCGGAAACTCCACCACCCGCACCGGGCGCTTTTTGCTGCGCGACCGAAGCCCCAGGGCGAGGGCACCGAGCGCGAGCGACCAGATCATCAGTGGACTCGGCAGGAGGGTCATGACCCCACCGCGTCCCGTCCGACGATGCGTCGGATCATCACCACGCCCACCATCTGGAGGGCCGTGGCGAGGATCAGGAGCGCGAGACCCGGCCCTTGGCCGAGCGTGCGCGCAAGCGTGCCGGGAGCTGCGATCTCGACAAGCACGCCGCCTGCCAGCGGGAGTCCCGCGACGAGCCACGCCGACATCCGTGCCTGGGCCGTTGCGCTGCGCGCCTCGCGTTCCAGGGTCGCACGCTCGTCGAGCCGGCGCGACAGATCAGCCAACGCTTGGCTCAAGTTGCCCCCGACGACCCGCTGCACCAAGATGGCGACCAGCATCGTGCGCAGACCGGGATCGGGCAGCCTCGCCATCGTCGCCTCGAGCGCCTCTTCGATGCGCGCGCCAAGGTCCAGGTCGGCCGAGAGCCTGCCCAGCTCGGTCGCCGCCGGCTCAGGCGCGTCTGCCGCCGCACGTGCAATCGCCTGCCGCAACGACAGTCCTGCGCCGATCGCGCTCGCAAGCTGCTGAGCGACGATAGGAAGCTGAGCCGTGAACCGCTGCAGGTACCTGCGATCTGCGGAGGACACCACCGCCCACGCGGTGGCACCGACAGCTCCGGCAGTGACGGCTGCCACGAGCGTCGTGCGCAACACGAGCCATGTCGTAAACCCGCCGACGGCGGCGGCGAGGCCCGTACACATCAAGAAGGCCTCGGGGCCGAGCGCGACACCCGCGCGCTCCAGTGCAACGGCCAGGTCGCGGCCACGCCGCGTCCGGTGCAACAGATTGGTGCCCACCGGCGGCCGCGGGACCGTCCCACGACGAAGACGTCGGATGCCCATGACGGCGCTGACTGCGGATGCCGAGGCCACGACGGCGGGCACGTACCCGGTCATGCCGAGTCCGCCAGACGTGCATCACGGCCCGCGTGAGCGCACCACTCCTGCCCGGCGTGCTCCCAGGTGAACTCACCGACCAGGTGGTCCCCGTCCCAGTGATCAGCGCGAAACCGCACGAGCGGGGTGAGCGTGGCGCCGTCCACACCGGCCTCAGAAGCCGTGATCTCGACGATGCGTCGGGATCCGTCGGCGAGGCGCGCCTGATGGACGATCAGGTCGATCGCGTGAGCGACCTGATCGGCGACCGCCGCGTACGGCAGCTCGAGGTCGCCCATCAAGGCCAGCGTTTGCAGTCGGCGGACCGCGTCCTGTGGCGACGATGCGTGCAGCGTCGACAGCGAGCCTTCGTGTCCCGTCGTCATCGCGGCGAGCATGTCGAGTGCTTCGCCGCCGCGAACCTCACCGACCACGATGCGATCCGGCCGCATGCGAAGCGCGTTTCGTACGAGCGCCCGGATCGAAATGGCACCACGCCCCTCGAGGCTGGCGGGTCTGCTCTCGAGCCGCACAACATGTGGGAGCGACAGACGAAGCTCGGCGGCATCTTCGATGGTGATCACCCGCTCAGTCGCCGGGACGAATGCGGCAATTGCGGCCAGCGTCGTCGTCTTGCCACTGCCGGTGCCTCCGATGACCAGGATGTTGCGCCGCGCCACCACAGCCAGGCGCAGGAGTTCGAGCATCTCGTCGGTCAGCGTTCCCAGCCGGACGAGGTCGTCGCACGTCAGCGCCCTGGTGCCGAAGCGTCGCACGGTCAGCACCGGCCCCTGCAAGCTGAGGGGCGGGATGATGGCGTTGACGCGCGAGCCGTCCGGCAGCCGCGCATCGACCATCGGGCTGGCCTCGTCCACCCTGCGGCCGAGTGGCGAGAGGATGCGGTCGATGACGTGGAGCACATGCGCGGCATCCGTAAAGCGCACCTGGGCGGGCTGGATGCGCCCGGCGCGCTCCACGAACACCGCGTCGGGTCCGTTGACCATCACCTCGGTCACGTCCGGATCACGCAGGAGCGCTTCGAGCGGGCCGAAACCGAGTGTCTCGTCCACCACCGACTGCACGATCGCGCGTCGCTGCGCGTCGGGCAGGATACGGCGCTCGTCGTCCAGGAACTGCTCGACGATCTCGGCGAGCGCCGCGGGGTCGACGTGACCGGGTTGCAAGGACGCCTCCCTGACCGCCCGCGCACGCAAGTGCGCGACCAGTTCCGACGTGGCGAGCTCGGGCGTGCTCATGGCTCCCCACCTTGCGAGGCAACCGCCATCAGGTGCTCGGCCAGGCCACCTTTTCGCCGGCGAACGCCCCAGCGGCCGGCTTCGAGATCGTCGGCTTCACGACCCGCTGCCGGGAGCTCGGCGACGATCGGACACCCCACTGCGCGCGCAAACCCGCGCGCGCCCAGGGGGTCACGGCCCACGCCGCGATTGACCACCAGACACCGCTCGCCGTCGACGGCCCAGTGCTCGAGCACGTCCATCAACGCCCGCGACCGCCGTGCTCCGGCGAGCGTCGGCGGGGACACGAGAATAATGCGATGCGCCTGACGGCAGGCTTCCTGGACATGAGGTCCCAGCGATGCCCCGGCATCGACGACGACCTCGCCGATCATGCGTGTGCTGTGCAGCAGCAGGCGCGTCGCGTCCTCGTCCCACCAGGTGCTCGCTCCGGCCCGCCGCGGCGCCAAAAGGAGCAATACACCCGATGCGTGTGGATGACAGACCATCTCCACATGAGTCGGCAGGAGTTCGTCGATGACGCGGGTCAGATCGTCGATTGTGCGCTCAGGCGGCACACCCCATGCCCCTGCGAGATCGCCGCGCTCCAGATCGAACTCCGCGAGGGCCACAGGTCCCCCGTGGTCCGCGCGTGCCAGCGCGAGTCCGCAGGCCACGAGCGTCGTGCCTACGCCACCTGCGGAGCCCAGCACCACGGTGGCGGGATACACGGACGGGCCGGAGTCGAACATCGGCTCCATCACTGCGAGCGGGATATCGTCCGGCGCGATCAGGGCGTCCCAGGGGTCGCGCTCCACGACCGTCATCCGGCGCGTCATGGTGCGGACTCCCCCGCGTCCGCATCCGGCGGGCGTGGCAACAGCCGCACGCCGCCGGTCAGATCGAGTGCCGCGCTCAATCGCAGGGCGTCGCGCTCGCCGACCCGAAGCAGCACGGCACCTCCGTCGAGTGTCCCGGATTCGGCACCGGGTGGGGTGGTCTGTGCCAGGACCTCCGCCGCCGCAACCACGACACGGGCGTCGGTCGACCCTTCGACCGGCGGGGCGAGCACATCGACACGGACGCCGGGCACCAAGACCACGGCCGCCGCTCCGGCCGCCGCCAGCGGCACCGACACGGCCCGCTGCCCCTCGCGAAGCGGCTCGGGACCCACCCCGGGGGCTCCGCCGAGGGCGGCCTCTGTGACGGGCTCGCCAGCACCGACGGGGACGGCGACCGTCCGCCCCCGGACCTCGTCGAGGTTTCGACGCATCCCCGGAAGCACGCCCGCCGCGGGGACCTGCACCACCGTGACGATCCCATCGGTCTGATCCAAGCGCGTGCCGACACCCAGGTCGGTCGCGGCCACGAGCACCGTGTCCATCGGTGTGTGCGTCGCGGCGGCCCGCATCGTCAGGAGTCCGGCCAGAGCCGCCAAGACGGTTGCCGCCGCAAACCATCCGGTGGGGCGGCGCCGCAGTACGCGCCTGATCATGCCGCAAACTCCAGTGCCGGCTCCGTCACCGGAACGCCACAGCGACGGCAGCGGTGCCCGGGCAGTCCGCCTGCGTCGCACCAAATGCAGGGACGCCACGCGCAATATGCCCACCGGGCGAGCGTGGCCGGTCGAAGCGCCGGGACGGAGAGTCCCGTCGGGCCCCACGTCTGGTGCGGCAGGGCCGGAGCACTGGCCGGCCCGCAGCAGATCACATCCAACACGCGTCCCAATGTGTCACCTGCGCACCCCGCCAAGCTGAACGTCACGCCGACGCTCCAGAGCGCTTCGTCCATCGCCGCAGGCAAGGTGATGACCTCGTGACCCACGACGGCGGCGATTGTCGCCAGGCAGGCAGCCCCCGGGTCAGCAGATGCGGGACGCGCAAGGACCAGCCCGGGTCGCGGAAGCCCACAGAGCAGATCGAGCACCCGGTCCCGATCGAGCGGGTGCCACCGCCCGGCACGCCGAACGCGCCACCACCGCACCACATCCCGGGGAACGACCACCACGTCGTCGGGCACCGATCCCAAGTGGCGGGCGATCGCCTGATCGACCACCGCCAGGGCCCTCACCATGCACCACTGATCGGTGCGGCGCTCCGCATCGATGACGAGGGCTGACGAGCCGCCGCGCTCATCGCTCCTCCGGAAGCAGGCGGTAGCCCTGACCCCAGACGTTGCGCACCCAGCCCGGCAGTCCGGACGCCGCCAGCTTGCCGCGCAGGCGACTCGCGTGGGTATCGACCGTGCGGGTTCGTGCCCCCGAGGCGAAGCCCCACACCGCCTGCAAGATCTCATGCTTCGAGACCACCCGCAGCGGATCGCGGGCGAGCATCGACAACAGGCCGAACTCCTTGGCCGAGAGCCCGAGGAGCCTGCCGTGGACAGTCGCCAGCATCGCCCGCCGATCGACCTCGAGCGGCCCGACCCGCAACGATCCGGCCAGGTTGACCCCGTGGGCACGCCGCACGTGCGCGCCGATACGAGCGAGCATCTCCGAGTAGTGGAACGGCTTGATCAGGTAGTCGTCGGCCCCCCGATCGATGCCGCGCACGATGCTGTGCACATCGTCGCGGTCGGACATCAACAGGATCGCCAACCCCGGATCCCAAACGCCGGTCGCGCTGCCTTGTCGGAGTGTTGAGACCAACTCGAACCCGCTCATGCCGGGAAGGGAGACGTCGATCAACGCGACGTCGGGACTTGCGGTCATCAGCATCGTCAGCGCTTCCTCGCCACTGCGTGCGGTTATGACCGAAAACCGATCCGCGGTGAGGTTGTCGTCGAGGAAGTCCATGAGGTGAGCGTCTTGATCGACGATGAGTGCGGCGAGCACGCTCGTTCCGACATCAACTGTCGGGGCGGCTCGCGGTGGTGAGAGCGTTGCCATCAGAACCTCGCTGTCGTGGGCCGTATGCATCGCTTCAACCGATGCATTTATGTAAAGGGCTCAGCGAGAAAAAACGGCCCCCCTCACGGGACCCGTAAGTTCGCAACGAGCGGGTTTATTTGTGTGGCGTGAAACGGTTTTGAGGCCGATTCCGGGTCAGTGGCGCCGTGTCCGACCGCGCCGCCGACGTGTGGGAACTCGGATTCACGACAGCGACCCTCGTTCGTCGAACCCGTTCCTCTCAGCGGACGATGATGTCGCGACTTCGGGCCCGTGCCAGAACTTCCGCTCGGTTGGCGGCTGCAAATCGTCGCGATACGGCACTGGCGAGATCGTGTGACGACCGGTAACAGCGAGGCTCGCCATCACCGCCTCGCTTGAGTTTTCGCTCGCCACCCTTCGCGAGAGCTATTCGCGCACGGGCCCTTGGGAACCCCATCGCAGCAGGTCTCCGACCTGCACGTCCCGCAGCCCATCGGCTCGTGTCTCGAGCACCGCCGCTGCACCTCGACACGCGACAGCACGCCACGGTGGCAGCGGATCGACGACCCGCAGCACACGCCCGGCTTCGTCGACGAACGCGCAGGCGATCGTGATTCGCATCCCCCAAGTGTGTACGGACGCACACGGGGCGAGCCACAACCCTTCGCCCGTGGTCAGATCGGTCGTCCCCAACAGCCCGACGAGCCGCGCCGACCAGCGCTCGGCGACGTGGCATCGCGGCACGACGATATCGTCGCCGCGCACGATTGGGACGATCCGCGGGCAGGTCCGGTCGATGCGAAATCCACGCACGGGCTGATGTTGCCACCCCGGGGCGGACGGCGGAATCTGGGCGCGCAGGTCTCGACGGTCCGGCCGCGAAACAAGCATCCGAGACCCGTTGGTACACTCGCAGAGCACTCTCCTGGAGCTACTTTGTTATGGCACAACAACGCCGCAAGAGTCCATCGAACTACCAGTCCGGAACCGACTTCACGATGGAGTTCGGCAAGTTCCGTTTTCGCTTCAACACGCGCGACTTTCGGGAACGGGTCGACATGGCGGCGGCGCAGCTCGGTTTTGTCGAGGCGGGAACACTCGGCGGCGATGAGATCGACCAGCTCGTCGAGCTGGTCGCCCACGGCGAGGTGCGAAGCGACGGGACGCTGGCGAGCCACCTGGTCGAGCACCGCGAAACGCTCTTGGGCTTTGACGATGACCTGGTCCACTGGTTGCGCAAGCTCGTGTTCCGGGGCGCTTGGATCGACCAGCAGATCAAGGAAGACTTGGTCGATCCGATCGTTCAAGGGGACGAGTTCGTCTACCGTTGCACGGTGACGTCGGACTTGATCGACGAGATCGGCGACAAGCCCGACTGGTCCGCGGTGGGTTTCCGAGCGGATCCGGTGTGAGCGGAAGCCACGATCCGCGCGACGTGCTCGCCGCGGTTCGTCGGCTCGAAGCAGACTTGGGTGACATGCGCGAGCGGGTTGTGCGTGAGCCCCCTCCCGAGGCCGCCGCGATGACTGTGGCAGACCAGACGGCGATGGTCGAGGACCTGGAGGTCCTGGTGGACCTCGTCGGGAGTTCATGGCGAACAACGCGGCAAGAGGTCGCCGCGGTCGCCGCGGAACTCGCCGACCTCAAACAGCTCGCGGACGAGGCTCGCGCAGCGCTCAAGAACATGCGGTTTGAGCTTCGCCTCGTGCGCGACGAGGCCCGAGCACACGAAGCACCCTAGGGCCCGCGCAAGACGCGCTGGTGTACCAGATGGCGAACGAGAACCGAGCGCGGTGATTTGTGCAACACCGGGAGCCGTTGGGCGACACAGGTGGGCCGACCCCAACGTTTGCAGCCGGCCGCGAGCGGGTAACCAGCTCCGCAGGAACGTCCTACGACGATGGAGCGATCGACTATGAGGTTCGGAAGGATCATGGTGTTGGGAGCGTGCATGGCGGCCCTCAGCTTTTCGCTGGTGGCATGCGGTGGCGACGACGAAGGCGTGGTGGACTCATTGACCGAGCAAGCCGGTGACGCGACCGAAGGTGCTGGTAACGCGGTCGAATCTGTTGGCAACGCGGTCGACGATGCAGTGGCCGATGACGAGGTGACGGTCCGCCTGCAGGCCCAAAACAACTCGGGCATCACGGGCGAGGCGAAATTGTCGACCGAAGACGGTCAGACCAAGGTCACGTTCGATCTGCAGAACGCAGCGGGTCCACATCCTGCTCACATCCATGAGGGGACGTGCGCGAAGCTGACGGCCGCTCCGAAGTTCCCGCTCACCGATGTCACGGACGGAAAGTCTGAAACGATGGTGGCCGTGACCTTGGCCGACATCCAGAGCACACCTCACGCGATCAACCTGCACACGTCGGCACAGAACCTGGAGCAGTACGTCGCATGTGCGGACATCCCCACCCGTGGGGCTTCCTCGGGCACCACCACCAGCGGATCGACGACGACGCCATGATGGGGGCCCATCAGAAGTACGAGCCCAACGACGCGATCTGGATCGGATAAGTGGTCTGGATCGGATAAGCGGCCTGGCGAGGGAGTTCGACGCTCCAGACGCTGAACTGCCTGTCTGCACGAGGCGCCTGACTGTTGTGAAAGGGGCCCTACCCTGAGGGACGAAGCGAACCTTGGACCGCAGCCATCGCCCGCGCGAACAGAAGCCCCATGGCGTCCGCTGCCTCGTCGGGTGTCGCTCGAGGTGCGAGCGTGCTCAGCCCTGCGGTCGTAAGCGCAATCGCCTGCTCGACCAGTTGAATCCGTTCGACGGGTCCCGATCGTCCTCCCGTCTCAGCTTGGACCTCCTCGAACGCCGACTGCTGAGCACGCATCAGATCCTTGAGCCGGTCCTTGAACTCGTCCGCCGCGCCCTCACCGAACGCGAACGGGAACTCCTCCCGGGAGCTCACATCACGCCTCCCAAGCGAATTTCGTGTACCGGCGTACGACCGAAGATATGTACCGTGTCAATGAACCGGACGGTCCCGCGATGCAGGTTGAGCGCGATCGAGTGTGTCCGTGCGCCGTCGGCGAAGTAGCGCACTCCCCGCAGCAGGTTGCCATCCGTCACCCCTGTGGCGATGACGTAGAGGGGCGCCGACGCCAAATCTTTTGTGAAGAGCACTTTTTCCAGATCTGTGACCCCGAACTCCGCGAGGCGCTCGGTTTGGGCGGCGTCCTTGGGCGTGAACTGCGCTTGGATCTCTCCGCCAAGACACTCGAGTGCGGCGGCGGTGATGACCCCCTCCGTCGATCCGCCGGTGCCCAGGTACACGTGATCGCCGGTACCGCGGACGGCTGCGGACATGCTCGCGGTGATGTCGCCGTCCGGAATCAACCGAATGCGCGCGCCTGTTTCGCGGATCTCGGCGATCAACTCCGCGTGACGGGGTCGGTCCAGCACGATGGCGGTGATGTCGCGCACCTGACGGCCATAGCAGCGTGCAACGGTGTCGAGCGTCTGGGAGACCGGCGCCGTGATGTCGACGCGCCCCTTGGCCGTCGCTCCGACGCAGAGCTTGCGCATGTACATGTCGGGGGCCGAAAGAATCCCGTCCGGCTCGGCGATGACGCAGATGGCGATAGCGCCGCTGTCGCCTCTGGCGACCAGGTCTGTGCCTTCGAGTGGGTCCACGCCGATGTCGAACGCGGGGCCACCCGCTCCCAGGATCTCGCCGTTGTAGAGCTCTGGGGCCTCGTCCTTCTCGCCTTCGCCGATGACGACGCGCCCGGTGATGGGCATCTTGGCGAATTCCTTGCGCATGGCGTCGACCGCTGCTTGGTCGGCGGCGTGGTTGTCGCCCCGTCCAAGCCACCGAGCCGACTGGATCGCGGCGCTCTCGGTGACCGGCAGAAATTCGCCGAGCGAGATGTCTGGGCGGTTCGGGTCGACGCTCACCGGCCGCAAGCTATCACTTGGGTACGTCGTACCATTTGGCGGGCGCCCCAGTGGCAAGCGCCTCGCTCATCGCCAGCGCCCGCGCCAGGAATCGCACGTTGTGGACACGGAAGAGCGTGGCGCCCTGCGCCCGACACCACGCCAACGCCGCGGTCGTGCCCGCAAGCCGCTGCTTGGCGAGCCCGCCCGTGACCGCCCCGATTACCTTCTTGTTGGAGATCGGGACGAACACCGGCCGGCCCACCACATTCAGCTCGGCGAGCCGGCGCAGCAGATCGAGATCCTGCTCGGGGGATTTACCGAGGCCGACTCCTGGATCGAGCACAAGCCGTTCGCGGTCGATTCCGGCCGCCTCTGCACGTGCGATCGCCCGGTGCGCCCAGTCGATGACCGCCGCAGGGACATCGACGTCGGGGAACGACTCGGGACGGACCTTGGGCTCGCCGAAGAAGTGCGTCAGGACGACCCCCACCACCGAGGCGGCCACGACATCGCGCATCGCGTCGTCGCGAAGCCCCGTGGGGTCGTTGAGGATGCTCGCACCCGCGGCGATGGCAGCCGCTGCAACCGGGGCTTTGAACGTATCGATGCCGACCGGGACGTCGATCTGGGTGACGAGACGCGCGATCACCGGGACGACCCTGTGAATCTCCTCGTCGACCGACGTGTACACGGAGAACCGCAGTGACTCGCCGCCCACCTCGACCACGCTCGCCCCCTGCCGCGCGAGCCGAATGCCGTGTGCGACGGCGCGATCAACCCCGTAGTACGCGCCACCGTCGCTAAACGAATCCGGCGTCGCGTTGACGATGCCGACGAGGTGCCCCCGCGCGCAGTCGATACTCCCACCGGCATGGCGCCAAAGCATGCTCACCCTGCCACTCGAGGGCGTCGAGGTCTCGCTCGAAAAGAGTGCCGTGAATCAGGTACGGAAGGGTCGTTACGACACCTGAGATCCCTTTGCGCAAAAGGGTTCCGGGGTAATCCGTGCCTGAGGCAAAAACGGAACTGAACGCCGCGAAGCTTTCGCGGCGAAAGATCCGCTTTTCCCCCAGCGGGGTGGGCGTTTGCAACGCCCGCGCAACTGACACTGTTTACCAAAGCTTAACGTGCGCCCAGGCGGCCTGTGACGGAGCGGAGGGCGGTCAGGACGCGGTCGACTTCGTCCGGGCTCGTGTAGTGCAGAAAGCCGATGCGGACGGCGCCGCCGTGGCCTTCGAGGCCCAGGTGGGTCATCAGATCCGGTGCGTAGTAGTTGCCGTCCCAGACGTTGATGTCGCGCTCGGCCAGACGCTCCGCCACCGCCCGGGGATCATGGGCGTCAAGCGTGACGCAGAACGTCGGGGTGCGCTCGCCGACGCGCTCGGGATCGGCGATGCCGTGCAGGTGGACGCCGGGCACGTCCTCGAGACCGATCAGGAATCGGCGGGCAAGGTCCTCCTCGTGCATCTGGATCCGGGCGAACGCGCTGTCCAGTCGGGTCGCGCGGTCGAGGCCCGACCCCAGCGACGCCAGGTAGTCGACCGCCGCAACGAACCCGGCGATCGCCTCGTGGCTCTGCGTGCCCAGCTCGAACCGGTGGCCCGGCGGTATCTCGTCGGCGGGACGCACACGGTCTGCCGGCCACGACGCCAGAAGCTGCCGACAGGCCCACGCGATGCCCATGTGCGGGCCAAAGAACTTGTACGGCGAGCACAGCAGCACATCGACGCCCAGTTTCCGCACGTCGATCCGGCGGTGCGGGGCAAAGTGGACCGCGTCGGCCCACGCCAGCGCCCCGGCGTCGTGCGCCAGGTCGGCGATCCGCCTGGCGGCGGTCACGGTGCCCACCGCGTTCGACGCGAGCGTGAACGCCACGATCCGCGTGCGCCGCGAGAGCGATGCCTCGAGCGCAGCCAGATCGATCGTCAGGTCGGGATCGGTGACCGGCACGGTCCGCACGAAGAGGCCATGGTCGTCGGCGATCCGAAGCCACGGGCTGATGTTGGCGTCATGGTCGAGCACCGTCGTGACGATCTCGTCGCCTGGCTCCAGCGTGCGCGCGACCGCGTGGGCGAGCATGAAGTTGAGCGTCGACATGTTGGGCCCGAACGCGATCTCCTCCGGGGAGCCGCCAACCAGGTCCGCCGCCGCGCGCCGCGCACCAACCATCAGATCCTCTGATGACCGGCTCGTCGGGAATACCCCGCCCAGGTTCGCGTTGTGCCCGTAGAGATATCCGGTCATCGCCCTGCCCACGACATCGGGCACCTGTGACCCCCCCGGGCCGTCGAGGTACGCCTGAGGTCCCGCCAGAGCCGGAAAACGGGGGCGGACGGCTGCGAGGTCGATCGGCGGCATCAGCGAGACGGTACTCGAATCGACCGACGCGGGCTCGGGCTTGTCAGTTTCGCGGACGTCGGCGAGCGTCGGTGAAAATCTGTTCTGAGCAGGCACGTCTTGCTATCGCGGGAGCTCTTCCCCTCAGACCGCGAGTGGTGCGACATCGAAGTAGCGGTGGTGTCTCCCCGGCTTTGCGAGCGTCGCGATGCGGCGTCCTCGGTAGCGCGAATATGCCCGGTGTCCCGTCGACGTGCGTCCATCGCCTCGCTCGCTCTGGCTCGGGGATACAGGCACGCCATTGCGATGTCACACCACTAGCCAACCGCCTTCGCAAGGCGTGTGTCCGGGCCCTCGACCCATCGGGCCCGGACGCCACCGGGTGCGACCCGCAGCACGCTGACGTCCGCACCGATGCCCGCGTCGTTGAGCACGGCCGAGGCGCGCGCCGCGACCGCAGCCGCATCGGCCCGACGGCACCAAAGCAGCATCGTCGGCCCTGAGCCCGAGATCGTCACGCCGAGGCACCCGCAATCGCCGCAGAGGTCACGTAGATGCTCGATACCCGGCACGAGCGGGGCCCGGTATGGCTCGTGGAGACGATCCTGCAACAGGACCGGCAGGTCGTCGAGCTCCCCGCGTTCCAGGGCGATCACAAGGCCGATGGCCCGGGCCAGCGTGTCTACGGCGTCCGCGTGCGGGACCTCGGCCGGCAGCGCTCCGCGTGCCGTCGCGGTCGAGACCCGTTCTCGCGGAACGACCGCCACGAAGAGGAGTTCGTCCGGAACGGAGATCTGCACTGCCCGGGTGCCGGGACCGACGGCGACGATCCCACCGAAGATGCATGCGCCCGCGTTGTCGGCGTGCCCCTCGATCTCGCCCGCTCGCCGCAGCAGCTCGTCGGGCGCCCACCGGTGCGCACCGAGTGCGTTGGCCGCAACCAACCCGGCGCATGCCGCCGCCGCAGACGAGCCCAACCCCCGCCCGAGCGGAATGCGGTTGTTGCACTCGACGATGTAGCCGTCGAGCGAGTCCAGGCCCTGGGACATGGCCAGGCAAACCAGGTTGTCGGCACTCTCGGGGACCTCGCCTGCGCCCTCACCCGTAACGTGGACCTCAAGCGGCCCAGGCCGCCGGGTGACGATGACTTCGTTGGTCAGGTCCAGGGCGAGCGCCAGCGCATCGAATCCCGGTCCGAGGTTGGCCGACGTGGCCGGCGCGACGATGCGAAGTGACTCAGGCGAAGAGGGCCTCTTCCACAGCGGCCAACGTCGGTGGCACCGCGACAATCCCCGTCGCGCCGGCCACCGCCGTCTCGGGATCCTTGAGTCCGTGACCGGTCAAGACGCACACGACGCGCTGCCCGTCGGTACACCCTCCCGCCGCGTGGCGCTTCAACAAGCCCGCCACTGACGCGGCCGATGCGGGCTCACAGAACACGCCCTCCGTCGCGGCCAGCATGCGATAGGCGGCCAGGATCTCGTCGTCGGTGACGCTGTCGATCGCGCCTCCGCTGTCGGCGGCCGCCGCCAACGCCTGGTCGCCTCGGGCCGGGTTGCCGATTCGGATCGCCGTGGCGATGGTTTCGGGTCGCTCCACGGTGTGCCCGAGGACGAGCGGCGCGGAGCCCGCCGCCTGAAACCCGCACATGATCGGCACCGACCGTGAGCGCTCGGCCTGCCGGTAGGTCAGAAACCCTTCCCAGTACGCGGTGATGTTGCCGGCGTTGCCGACCGGGATGCACAGCACATCAGGGGCATCTCCCAACGCGTCGCAAACTTCGAATGCGCCCGTCGTCTGGCCGGCGATGCGGTACGGGTTGATCGAGTTGACCAGCGCGACGTTGTGCCGCTCCACGACCTCCAGAACAACTTGGAGTGCCTGGTCGAAGTTGCCTTCGAGCGATATGACTTTGGCGCCGTGCATGACCGCCTGCGCCAGCTTGCCCGCTGCGATCTTGCCCTCGGGGATCAGTACCGCCGCGCGGAGTCCGGCGCGCGCCGCATACGCCGCCGCAGACGCCGACGTGTTGCCGGTGGACGCGCAGATGACCGCCTCGGCCCCGTCCTCGACGGCTTTGGACAGCGCCACGGTCATGCCCCGGTCCTTGAAGCTGCCGGTGGGGTTCATTCCCTCGAGTTTGACGTAGACATCCAGTTGCAGCCGCTCGGAGAGCCGATCCAGATGCACGAGCGGTGTGTCTCCCTCGCCGAGCGAGATCACGGGCGTCGCGTCGGTTACCGGCAGCAGGTCGCGATAGCGGTCGATCAACGCAGTCACGGCAGGTCCCGTGCGAACAGGTCGTCATACGTCTCGCGCCGGGTCACGACGCGGGCCACCCCGTTGTCGACGAACACTACGGCCGGCCGGGTGACGCCGTTGTAGTTGGATGCCATCGACACGCCGTACGCACCGGTCGCAGGGATGCACACCACGTCCCCCACGCGGACCTGCGGTAGGTGGGCGTCACTGACCAGCACGTCGCCGCTCTCACAATGCTTGCCCACCAGGCGGAACGTGCCGGTCGCCTCCTCGTCGGCGCGGTTTGCCAGGAGGGGCTCGTAGACGGCTCCGTAGAGCATGGGCCGCAACAGGTCGCTCATCCCACCATCCACTGCCGCATAGGTTCGCACACCCGGGACGTCCTTGACGGTACCCACCCGATAGACGGTCACCCCGGCGCGTGCGACCATGCTGCGCCCAGGCTCCACCTGCACGCGCGGCATCGGCACGCCGACCCGCGTCCATTCGCGCGTGACGGCCTCCATCACCACATCGGCGTAGCGCTCGATCGACGGGGGTTCGTCGGCGTGGGTGTAGGCGACGCCGAGGCCGCCGCCCATGTTGATCGTGCCCAGGTCGTCGGCTCCGACCGATGCCACGAAGTCGGCGACCACCGCCGCCGCGGCCGGGTAGCTCCCCAGCTCGAAGATCTGCGAGCCGATGTGGCAGTGCAGGCCGGCCAGGTCGATTGCGTCCGCAGCGCGGCACGCGACGACGGCCGCCGCGGCTGCGCCCCCTTCGATGCCGAACCCGAACTTCGAGTCGAGCTGCCCGGTCGAAATGTACGAATGCGTCGAGGGTTTGACCCCGGGCGTGACGCGGATCAGCACCCGCTGCCGCACGCCACGCGCACGCGCGATCCCATCCAGAAGTGCGATCTCGTCGAGCGAGTCCACGACGATCGTCGCGACACCCGCGTCGAGCGCCTGGACGATCTCGTGCGCGTCTTTGTTGTTGCCGTGCATCTCGATCCGCTCGGCCGGAAAACCCGCCCGTAGCGCCGCCTGCAGTTCGCCGCCCGAGGCAACGTCGACCGACAGCCCCGCATCATGAGCGATGCGCAACATCGCCAGGCCGAAGTACGCCTTGCTGGCGTAGATGACCTCGACATCGGGCGCGTGGGCGCGAAACGCCGAGACGTACTCACGGGCTGTCGCGCGCAGGGCGCCCTCGTCGTACACCACCAGCGGGGTCCCGTGCTCCTCGGCGAGGTTCACCAGGTCACACCCGCCGATCGCGAGGTGCCCTTCCGGAGTGATCGCCGCAGAGGGCGGAAGCACCTGTTCAAGGGCGGTCATCGACCGCGGGACGGTACCAGATACGGCGCCAACGGCCAGTCGCGGGCTTCCTCACCGGCACGTTGCCGCTGCCATCGAGAACAGACGGGACCGTCACCGCATCGCGATCGGGTCGCTGTCACGCGCGCGAAAGCGCGACATGCTAATCTTATGAGCATGCTCACGCGCCGGCTCCAGATACTCGTGGATCCTTCGCAATACGAACGACTCGAACGCACTGCGAAGGCGCGTGGGGTCTCCGTCGGCGAGACTGTCCGCATCGGGATCGACCTGGTCTGCCAAACCGATCCCAAGGGACGACGGGCCGCGTTGGCGCGCTTCTTCGAAGCCGAGCCGGTCGCATTCCCCGACGATCCCTCGGAGCTGGAGCGAGAGCTCGACGAAATGCTCGACGCCCCGTGATCCTGCTCGACACGAACGTCTTGATCTACGCATCCGGTGGCGATCATCCGTTGAAAGCGCCGTGCCGAGCGATCATGGATGGGGTGAGCCTGTCTCGGCTGCGCGCATATGTGACCGACTCCGTGCTCGCCGAGTTCCTGCACGCGCGTGCTCGCCGAACCTCGCGCCTTGATGCAGCGCGGCTGACCGCGGACATCATTGGGATCGTCGACGACGTTCTGTCGCCAGATCAGAAGATCCGGACGCGCGCGCTCGATCTCTTTGGCCGAACGCAGCGGCTCAGCAGTAACGACGCCACCATTGCTGCGACCGCGCTCCACCACGATCTCACGCTGGTGAGCGCCGACCTCGACTTCGGCGAGGTCCCGGGACTCCGCGTCATGACGCCGGAATCAGCCGAAATGCAGAGCATGCTCGCGACCTGACCGCCCACTGCCCACCGGGTCTACGCCAACTTCTCCATTCGTAACGACACCACCGGGCCAGTATTGGCAGGCAGGGCTTCGATCTTGGCGATGGCGGCACGTACGTCGCGCTCCACGCATTCGTGCGTCAGGAGCACCACCGACGCATGCCCCTCCGCGCCCGGCTCGCGCTGAAGGGCGGCGTCGATCGAAATGTGCTCGTCGGCCAGGATGCGGGTGACGTCCGCCAGCACGCCCGGCTCGTCGGCGACCTGTAGGCGCAGGTAGTACCCGCTCGTGACGTCGTCGATCGACAGTATCGGGATGTCGGTGACCCGGTCCGGCTGGAACGCAAGGTGCGGCACGCGGTGCTCGGGGTCGGCGGTGATGAGGCGGGCGATGTCGACGAGGTCGGCGATGACCGCCGAGGCGGTCGGTTGGGCCCCGGCCCCGGCGCCGTAGTAGAGCGTCGGCCCCACCGCATCGCCCTGAACCAGCACGGCGTTCATGACACCCTCGACGTTGGCGATCAGGCGCGCGGTCGGGATCAGCGTTGGATGGACGCGAAGCTCGACTCCATCGGGGCGACGACGGGTGATACCAAGCAGCTTGACGCGGTAGCCCAACTCCTCGGCGTAGCGGATGTCGGTGGGCTCGATCGTGGTGATGCCCTCGACGTGGGCCTGGTCGAACCGCACCGGGATCCCGAACGCCATCGCCGACATCAACGACAGCTTGTGTGCGGCGTCGATGCCCTCAATGTCGAAGGTGGGGTCGGCCTCGGCGTAGCCGTTGGCCTGCGCGTCGGCCAGCGCCGAGGCGAAGTCCACCCCCCGGCTTCGCATCTCGGAGAGGATGAAGTTGGTGGTGCCGTTGATGATCCCGGCAATCCACTCGATGCGGTTTGCGACGAGTCCCTCGCGAAGCGCCTTGATGATCGGGATGCCGCCACCGACCGCGGCTTCGAAGGCGACCATTACGTCGTTGTCCTGCGCGGCCTGGAAGATCTCGTTGCCGTGGACCGCCAGAAGCGCTTTGTTTGCGGTCACGACGTGCTTGCCGTGACTGATGGCCTCAAGCGTCAGCGTCTTGGCGATGCCGTAGCCGCCGATCAGCTCGATGACGATGTCGATGTCCGGGTCGCTGACGACCGACGTCGCATCGTCGGTGACGTCGACCTCGGGGCCGGTCAACCGGCGGGCGAGGTCCAAATCCAGGTCCGCGACGCGCGTGATGACGAGCGGCCGGCCGACGCGTCGCGTGATCTCGTCCTGGTTGCGCGTGAGTACCTCATAGGTGCCCCCGCCGACCGTCCCGATGCCGAGCAAGCCGATGCGCACCGGTCTCTGTTCGGGGACGCTCACGACGCGGAAGGCTACACGCGCGGGTCATCCGCTTAGTGCTCCCTCTCGTAAGTACGGCCGCGTATCCCGCGCGAAAACCGAGCCAGGCAAGGACGCAGTGTCGTGCCGCTATCGGTACCCATAACGGCGAGACCGAGGACACCGCGTGGCGAAGGTTTGCAGCCGGGATACGTGGTCGTAATTGCGAGAGGGAGCACGTAGGGCCCGTGTCATGAAAACGACCTTGCCGGACGGCGAGCGAAAACCGAGCACTACGGTGCTCGCGAGCCTCGCCGCTACTGGTGGTAACGGCGATCTCGCCAGTGCCGGAGTGCGACGGTGTGCAGCCGCCAAACGGTGAGGGAGTTATTGACACGGCCCTGAGCCGCCGGCAACACGCCGTCGTGCCCCGATGCGCCCCTCCTCACGAGTTTTCCCACTAGTGGTATATGTGGTACGTTTCTCTTATGTACCATAAATCGAATCAGAGGTTCTCGGTCACCATGGGGGATCGCGGCCGCCTTGTCTTGCCTGCCGAAATACGAACGAAGATGGTCCTGAACCCGGGCGATCGCCTGTTGGGGATGTTGGAGCCGGATGGCTCATTGCGTCTCACGCCATACGAGGCCGTCGCCGAGGCAGGCGCCGGCATGTTCGCTGACGTGTCACCCGAACGCAGACTCACGCACGAGCTCGTCGCGGAGCGACGTCGAGAAGCAGCGCGGGAAGGCCGCTCCAAGTGACGTGCGTGCTCGATGCATCTGCGCTGCTCGCCTATCTCCGGGGAGAGTCGGGTGCGCAAACCGTGATCGCGGCACTCGGATCCGGAGCCGCCATCAGCTCGGTCAACCTGTCCGAAACACTCACCAAGCTCGAAGAGGTCGGCGTCCGCGCGAATGACGCGCACAGTCGGCTTGTCGACCGCGGCATCCTCGGAAGCGCATTGCACGTCGAGCCCTTCACCGACGAGGACGCGATCGCAGCCGCACAACTTCGCATTCCAACCCGCGCGGCTGGGCTCTCGATGGGAGATCGTGCCTGCCTCGCCCTGGCGACACGGCTTGGCGTCCCCGTCCTGACCACGGATCGCACCTGGCTCAAACCATCGCTCGGCCTCACCGTCACACTGATTCGATGACCGATGCTGCGGTGACACCACCCCGTCGCCCGGTGCATACGTATTCGATCGTGGCGCGTGACGCGGCGACCGGTGACCTGGGGTGCGCGGTGCAAAGCCATTGGTTCAACGTCGGCGCCATCGTGCTGTGGGCCGAGCCGGGGTCGGGGCGGTTGCGACGCAGAGCTTCGCCGAGCCGGCCTATGGGCCGCGCGGACTGGAGCGGATGCGCAACGGGGTTGACGCCCGTGCCGCGCTCGGAGAGCTGACCGCAGCCGATGCGGAGCGCGATGTGCGCCAAGTGGCCTTTGTCGATGCATCAGGTCGCGTCGCCGCGCACACCGGGGCCGGATGCATCGAGGCGGCGGGGCACGAGACAAGCGACGGGGTCAGCGTCCAGGCCAACATGATGGCGAGCGACGCGATCTGGCCGGCGATGGCGCAGGCGTACCACAACGGCCTCGCCGACCTTGCCTTCGCCGACCGGCTGCTCGCCGCCCTGGCCGCGGCGCAAACGGCGGGCGGGGACTTCCGCGGCCGGCAAAGTGCCGCGATTCTGATCGTCGGCGGCGCGCGCACGGACCGGCCGTGGGAGGCCACCCGGGTGGACCTGCGCGTCGAGGACCACCACGATCCCATCGGTGAGCTGCGGCGACTGCTCAGCCTGCAACGTGCGTACGACCTGATGAACGACGGTGACGGAGTGGTGGCGGCCGGGGACTGGGAGCGGGCGTTGACCGCCTATGCAAACGCCGCCCGGCTGGCGCCACAGATCGTGGAGCTACCGTTTTGGCACGCGGTTGCGCTTGTCAACAGCGATCGCATCGACGAGGCACTGCCCATTTTGGCCGACGTGTTCGGCCGCGAACCACGCTGGCGCGATGCGATCGGCCGGCTGGCGCGTGCGCACCAACTGCCTGACGACGATGGGCTCCTCGCCAAGCTCACCGCTGCGGGCGACTGAGCCGCCACGCCGCCCGGGTGGGTCGCCGATGATCCCGACAGAACCGCGACGGACGTGTCACAGCGCAGCACCGACTGTGTCAAAACTGTCACAAGACTCATTCGCATGATGTAACCATTGGCCGTCGTTTTGTCGGCCAAATGGCTCGTTCCAACCCCGCCGAACCGCAGCACGCGGGCGGGGACACAGGTGCGCTTCGGGGGAATGGCGCGGGCGCACGGGCCACTCGCGCGCTTACTGCAGGGCCCGTGTGATGAAAACGCCCTTGCCGGACGGCGAGCGAAACGGCCCGGAGCGGGGCTCGCCCCCGGCGGCTGGAAACACGAACCGCAGGACGGCTGTTTCCGAAGCAAAACCGAGCACTACGGTGCCGGCGAGCCTCGCCGCTACTGGTGGTAACGGCGATCTCGCCAGTGCCGCTGGGCGACGGTTTGCAGCCGCCGAACGGTGAGGGAGTCGCGACACGGGCCCCTTCGCTCAAGGTGGGGTCGCGTCCGTTCGGCGGTCGATGGTGTGGATTCGCTCGCGTGCGTGCTCGGTCTGCAGTGTCGTGTGGGTGATGCCGAACCGCGCGTCGAGCATTCGCTCAAGCTCCCTCGTGCGCTGGTGACAGTCCTCGGTACGGGAGACGACGACGTGGGCCGACAGTGCCGGGAACCCCGATGTGACCTCCCAGACGTGCAGATCGTGCACTTCGACGACTCCGGGCTGCTCCACCATGGCACGGCCGATCTCGTCGGGATCGAGGCCCTCGGGTGCGGCCTCGAGCAGCACACGCCCGCTCGCGCGCAAGAGCCCCCACGCCGAAGAGAGCATCAACCCCGCGACGGCGAGCGCGGCGATCGCGTCGGCACGATCGGCTCCGGTCGCCAGAATCACTGCTCCCGCGACGAGCGCGGCGAGGGACGCGAAGAGGTCGGTCAGGACGTGCTGGTAGCTGCCCTCGATGTTGAGGCTGCGGCGGTTGGCCCCCGACAGGATCCGCAGCGCGACCAGGTTGACGACTGCGCCGATCGCCGCGACGACAAGGACCGACGCACCTCCGACGTCGGGCGGGTCGATGAGCCTGCGCACGCCCTCCGAGATGACAAGCCCCGCCAGGACGAGCAGGGTGATGCCGTTGGCCTGCGCCGACAAGATCTCGGCGCGACGCAAGCCAAACGTCATGGCGCCCGCCGCAGGGCGCGCAGCCAAACGCAACGCCACGAGCGACAGAGACAGCGCGATCGCGTCGACCAGCATGTGCCCCGCGTCGGCGAGCAGGGCGACCGACGAGGCGAGAATCCCGACGACCACCTCGACGACCATGAACGACACGACGAGCACCAGCACGACCGCAAGGCGTCGCCCGTCGGCGGCCGCGTGACCATGCCCGTGGTGGTTCGCGTGGATATGGTCGCGCCCGGTCACCCGTTCAGGCTACTGCCCACGCCCACCCTGGGCGGCGCCTCAACTGAGGCGGCGCTCAAGAGCTCGCCGATCCGGCTCACCGAAGCCGAACTTTCGGTACAGGTCGTGGGCGTCCTCGGTGTGGAGGATCCATTTGAGGCCCGACAGCCCGGCGCCATCGACCGCTTCCCGAACGAGCGCGTGCCCCAATCCGCGTCCCTGGAAGGCCGGTAGGACGAACACGTCGCACAAGTATGCCACCGTCAATCCATCCGAAACGACCCGGGCGAACCCGGCCTGCGCATCGCCGTGATAGAGCCCGACGACGCGGTAGGAACGCTCGATCGTCTGGATGACGAATGCCCGTGTGCGTCCGCGCCCCCAGTAGGACCAGTCCGAGAGGTACCGCCACACGACATCAGGGTCGACCCGAGACGGATCGTCGTCGAGCTCGAACCCGTCAGAGACCTGCAGACCCATCGCTCACCTCACAAGGCGGCGCGCCCGGCCCGGTCGAGCATCGTGTCGAGGTCGCGTAGCAGGTCGTCGGCGTGTTCGATACCCACTGACAGGCGGATGAGGTCGTCGGGGACCTCGAAGCCCGAGCCTTCGAGCGATGCGTGAGTCATCGCGCCCGGGTGTTCGATCAGGCTCTCCACCCCGCCCAGGCTCTCGCCGAGCGTCCAGATTCCGGTGGGCCCGCCCAATGCCGCGTCTGCAGCCGCCCGGCCGCCGTGTACACGGAACGAGATCATGCCGCCGAAGTCCGACATCTGACGGGCCGCCGCCTCGTGGTTGGGGTGGTTGGGAAGCCCCGGGTAGAACACCTGGCCCACCGCGGGGTGGGTGACCAGATGCTCGACGATGTGGCGCGCGTTCTCACAGTGGCGGTCCATCCGCACGGCCAGGGTCTTGACGCCGCGCATCGTCAAGAAGCAGTCGAGCGGACCCGGCACCGCCCCGGCGCCGTTCTGGACGAAGTGCAGGCGGTCGGCCATCGCTGCGTCGCGCGTGCCGACAAACCCGCCCACCACATCGGAATGTCCCCCGATGTACTTGGTGGTGGAGTGGACCACCAAGTCGGCGCCCAGCACGAGCGGCTGTTGCAGGTACGGGCTCGCAAATGTGTTGTCGACGACCAGCAACGCCCCGGCGGCTTTGGCGAGGCGGGCCATCTCGCGGATGTCGACGACTTTGAGGAGCGGGTTGGACGGCGTCTCGATCCATATCAGGTCGGTCGGCTCAGACAGCGCCTCGGCCGCGACGGCCGGATCGCCCAGGTCGGCGTACGCGAACCGGTAGCCCTTGGGCTGGAGCAGTTTCGAGAACAGCCGGTACGTCCCGCCGTAGACGTCGTTGATCGCAACCGTTCGCCCTGCCGGGGGGATCAGCTCCATGATCGCGCTGATGGCACCCATCCCCGATGAGAAGCACACCCCGTGGTCGGCCTCCTCGAGCGAGGCCAGACAGGCCTCGAGGGCGGTCCGGGTCGGGTTGATCGTCCGGGCGTAATCGTGCCCGCCCCGCATCGCCCCCACCCCGTCTTGTGCGTAGGTTGACGTCTGGTAGATCGGGACGTTGACCGACCCGGTCAGTGGGTCTGGGTCCTGGCCCGCGTGGATGGCCCTGGTCTCGAACTCCATCGACTCCCCGTTCATCGGCGGTGCGCCAGGAACTCGAGCAGGTCCGATCGCGTCAACACGCCCGCCGCCGTTCCACCGTCGGAGACCACCACCGCAGGCTGTGCTTGTAGGTCACCGTAGATCTCCTCGATCTGTTGATCGGAGCGGATGATGCGAAGGGGCGCGGCCATGGCTTCGGTCACCGGCCGCTGTAAGGCGTCCGGCCCTTCGCGGAACACGCGGTCGAGCAGCTCGCGCTCCAGCACCGACCCCACGATCTGATCGAGTGCGCACGGAAAGCAATCGCCGTTGGCCATAACCGGGATCTGCGAGATGCCGTAGCGCTGCAGCAGCTCGATCGCCTCCCCCACCTTCTGGTCGGCCGCCACCGAGACGACGCTCGGGATCTCGGGCTCCTCGAGCTGTTTGGCGCGAAGGAGCTGCGCGACGGTGGCGGTGGGCGCGGGGCGCTCCAACATGCCGTGCTCGCGCAGCCACTCGTCGTTGAACACCTTGGACAGATATGGGCGCCCGCCGTCGGGCAGGATCACCAGCACGGTCCGGTCAGGCGGCAGCTCACCCGCCACCTGGATCGCGGCGTGCAGGGCGAGGCCGGCCGAGCCGCCGACCAGGATGCCCTCCTTGCGCGCCATCAGGCGGGCGGCGGCGAAGGAGTCTCGGTCGGAGACGGGGAGCCACCGGTCGATGATCGTCGGGTCGAACGTGCTCGGCCAGAAGTCCTCGCCGACGCCCTCCACCAGGTATGGCTTCATTACGTCGGAGGAGAAGATCGAGCCGACCGGGTCGGCCCCGATGATCTGCATGCTCGGCTTCTGCTCTTTCAGGTAGCGCCCGACGCCGGTCGCGGTGCCGCCCGTTCCGACGCCCAGCACCACGACATCCAGGTCCTCGCCCATCTGCTGCCAGATTTCGGGCCCGGTGGTGGCGTAGTGCGCGGCCGGGTTGGACTGGTTGTGGTACTGGTTCGGGTGGAACGCGCCCGGTATCTCCTCGGCCAGACGCCTGGCTTGGGAGTAGTAGCTCGACGGGTCCTCGGGCTCGACGTTGGTCGGGCACACGACGACCTCGGCGCCAAACGCGCGCAGCAGCGAGATCTTCTCTTGCGACATTTTGTCGGGCATCACGAAGATACACCGGTACCCGCGCTGGGCGGCCACCATCGCGAGCCCGACGCCCGTGTTGCCGGATGTCGGCTCGACGATGACGCCACCGGGTTTGAGCAGCCCGTCGCGTTCGGCCTGTTCGATCATCGGAAGCCCGATGCGGTCCTTGATCGACCCGCCCGGGTTCATGTACTCGAGCTTCGCCAACAGCCGCGCCCCACCGGGCGGCTGCAACGCCGGCAGCCGCACGATCGGCGTGTTGCCAACGAGGTCCAACACGGTCGGGAACTCGCGCATGGGTCGATGCTAGACGACCGCGACGAGCAGCCCGTAACTTTCTCGCCATGACCCGCGAAGTACGGGTGTGACGACAGGCACCGACGCCGAGTTGATGGCGCAATCGATCGCGACTCCGTCGGCGTTCGAGGCGGTGGTGATCCGCCACCACGGGGTGATCCATCGGTACGTCGCGCGGCGCCTCGGACCGGTGACCGCCGAAGACGTCGTCAGCGAGGTGTTCACGACCGCGTACGCGATCCGCTCTCGGTATGACGCTGATCGGCCGGATGCCCGTCCGTGGCTGTTCGGGATCGCGACCAACATGATCCGGCGCCACCGCACGCACGAGGCGCAGGTTCTGGCCGCATATGCGCGTACCGGCGTCCACCCCGAGCTTCCGGACGCGACAAACGACGACGAGCTCGGTCCGGCGCTCGCCGCGGCCCTGGCGGCGATGCGACGCGAACACCGCGATGTCCTCCTGCTCCACGCGATCGCCGACCTGACGTACGAAGAGATCGCCGTCGCGATGAACGTCCCCATCGGAACCGTCCGCGGCTGGCTGAGCCGCGCCCGCGCGGTCGCCGCCCGTGAGCTCGCTGCCCGCGGCGTGCTGCCGACCGTCCCCCCTCTCGACGCCGAATCGAAGGTCACCGAGCCGTGAACGAAATCGACGAGCTCTTTGGCGACTACCTGCGTGACGTGCCGAGCCCGGCGCACGGGACGGCCGAGCGCCTTGCACGCACGGCGGTGACCGCAGCCCCGAGGCGATCCATTGAAAACCCGCGTAGGCATGGGTTCGGTCGAACTGCGGCAATCGCCGGATGTATCGGAACGGCGGCGCTCGCAGCCGTCCTGGGAATCCTGTTCATCGAAGCACCGGGCGAGCCGACGGGAGCAGCCTCAGGCCCAGGCGGCTGGGGCGTTCGAGCGAGCATCCGAGTCACGCCCGAACCCGGCAGCGACGTCAACGATGCGACCGAACGCGCACGACAGGCGATCACCACCCGTGGACGCCAACGTGGCATCGACGGGCTCGGAGTCGAGAGCACTGGAACCGGACAGCTTTCAATCGCAGTACCGGAGATCAAGCTGGGGCGCGGGGTTGAGGACCTCATCTCATTCTTCGAACCATCGATCTACGACCTGGACGCAACCGTTGTGGCCCAAGGGCCCACCATCGCGGATTTGATCGATGCCCCGGGCACCTCGGCCGTTCCGGTCGCGGGCTACTACGTTGCGCCTCGGCTGGATGGAGTGATCGCCGGCGCGATGTTCCATTCGACCCGAGAAGCTGCTGACGATCAGATCCGCGCCTTGGCTCCCCACCCAGTCGACGTCCTCGCGCTCCCGGAGGGCTTTCGGCTGATCATCGCCGACCGTGGCAAGAACCCGCCGCAGAGCATGTTGGTCCGAGACACACCGCTCGTCCGATCCGGCGAGATCACAGGACTCACTGCGCGCGGTTCCCGTCTCGCGATTCAACTCAGCGACGAGGCTGAGAAACGTATCAGTGCATCCGTACGCGACGGATCGGCACGACTCCCGGTGAGCGGGCTCTGGCTGGTCGAAAACCCCGAAGGCGGCGCGGCTGCGCTACGGCCGCTGACAATCGCGCGCGGGACCGATGGCTCCGTTGGACTGACGATGACGACTACGGAAGCACAGTCTCACGTTGAACAGTTCCCATCGCCCAGCGTCGGGGGCCGTCTCACGATCGAGTCGACCGAAATGTATGGTGCCGAACCGCCACTGTCCGGGACACGCGTAGCCGACCTTCCTCAGTCGATCGATGAGACTCGGGCTCGCACGGTGACCGACCGAGCCGGCAACGACGTCGGCACGGATGAGGTCCCACGTGATGCAATCCGACGTATGGCCGTCGCGACGGCCAAAGGCCACGACTGGGCGCTCTACGCGGGCCGCACCGCCGGCGGGATGGATGTCGTTTGGGCGATGAGAGACGATGAACTCATCTTCACCAACACCTGTGACCCGACTCCGGCCGCCGTAACTCCGTGCTTTCATTGGTCAGATGCAGCCAGTGGCGTCCTCGTCGGACGCGCGGATGCTCGCGTCGTCACCGTCGCGGCCTACGTCGCGAGCACCGGTGCCGTCGTCGCAATGACGGGCGGAACGGGCGATGGGCAACTCTCAAACGGGTGGTACCTGTTACCCATGGGCGAGGCGCTGAGCGCTGGAATCAAGATTGGAGGAGCTCGCGAGGACGGCGTACCGGTGACGACCACCAACTCTGGGCTTTCCGTCAGAGTCGGCGGGTAGAAGTGGCAGGCCGTCGCGACGCTGTCGCGACCGCGGTCCATGCGCACCGGCCCCAGTCAGGGCGGCAGGGCGGCGAGCGCCGAGCGCCGAGCCGGTCATAGGCCGAGTGCCGACGAGGGTCACGGCACGTGATCGGGCGGCACGGCCTCCATCGCCTGGGCGCCGCGCATATCGAGGGCCTCGGTGGTCATCGGCTGTCCGGCGAGATGACGAAGGGCGAGACCCCACAGCCTCGGTCTTGGTGCGGACCCCGTAGCGGCGCATCTCCAGTGCTACGAGATCATCGTCGATGTCGATGTTCGTCCGGCTCATGCGACGCCATTTTGTACACCTCATAACGTGCTTCGCGCACCTTTGCGCGTCAGAGGTCCTCACGAACCGGCAGGGATGGCTCTGCCGAGGACACGTCGTGACTTTCTCCGCCGCACCCAGGGTGTACCGTTGCGAGGCTCGATGGCGACCGTTGCCCCCTTCGACATCCCGTACACCAGGATCATCGCCCCGGATGGGAGCGTTGACGGTGACCTACCGGATTTCGCCCGTGACCCCGCTGGGGTGATCCCCCTCTACCGGGCGATGGTCCGCACCCGTACGTTCGACGCGCGGGCGATCGCCCTGCACCGCACGGGGCGGCTCGGGACGTACCCCTCGGGCCTGGGACAAGAAGCCGTCGGCGCCGGGATCGCGCAGGCCATGCAGGCTGAGGACGTGCTGGTTCCGGCGTACCGCGACACCGGCGCGCAACTCGGCCGCGGCGTCACCCCGTTCGAACTCCTCATGTATTGGGGCGGCGACGAACGCGGCAGCGACTACTCGGGACCGCGTCGCGACTTCCCCGTCTCGATCACCGTCGGTGAGCACCCGCCGCACGCAGCAGGCGTCGCGCTGGCGATGCAGATCCGGCGTGAGCCGCGCGTCGCAGTCTGCACGCTGGGCGACGGCGCCACATCCAAGGGAGCGTTCTACGAGGCCATCAACGTCGCTGGATCGATGTGGCTGCCACTCGTGGTCGTGATCGTCAACAACCAGTGGGCCATCTCGGCCCCGCGCGCCATCCAGTCCGGCGCGCAGACCCTGGCGCAGAAGTCCGTCGCCGCGGGGTTCCCCGGTGAGCAGGTCGACGGCAACGACGTCGTCGCCGTGGCCGACGTCTGCACCCGCGCGGTCGAACGCGCGCGCGCCGGCGAGGGACCGACCTTGATCGAGGCGATCACCTACCGACTCGGGGACCACACCACGGTCGACGACGCCCGCCGGTACCGCGAGGACGCCGAGGTCAGCCGCGCGTGGGCCAACGAACCCATCGGTCGCATCCGGGCGTACCTTGTCGCCGCGGGCGCGTGGACCAAGGAGGATGAGGAGGGCCTGCTCGCCGAGTGTGCCGCCGAGATCGATCGCGCGGCCGAGGAGTACCTCGCCACACCTGGGATGCCCGTCGAGGCCATGTTCGACCATCTCTACGAGGAGCGTCCACCCAACGTCGAGGCCCAGCGCCGCCAGGCGATGCGGGAGTCCGTCGCCGATGCCTGAGGTCACGTTCGTCCAGGCCGTCAACCAGGCGCTGATGTACGAGATGGGCGCCGACGAGCGCGTCGTCGTGTTGGGAGAGGACGTCGCCGCGACCGGCGGAGTCTTCCGCGCGACCGAGGGCCTGGTCGAGCGCTACGGAGCAGACCGCGTCATCGACACGCCGATCTCGGAGACCGCCATCGCAGGCATGGGCATCGGACTCGCGGCCGAAGGCATGCGGCCGGTCGTCGAGATTCAGTTCACCGGGTTCATCTACCCCGCCCTGGACCAGCTGCTCAACCACGCGTCGCGCCTGCGCAACCGCACCCGCGGCAGGCTGACCTGTCCGATGGTGCTGCGCGCTGCGGGCGGCGGCCTGATCAAGTCACCCGAGCACCACTCCGACACCCCCGAGTCGCTTCTGGCCCACGTCCCCGGCCTCAAAGTCGTGATCCCCTCGACTCCCGCCCAGGCCTATGGGCTGCTCTTGGCGGCGATCCGCGACCCCGATCCAGTGGTCGTGCTCGAGACGTCGCGCCTGTACCGCGCGCTGCGCGAGGACGTCCCCGATGACGGCGTGGCGCTTCCGATCGGCATGTCGTTCGTGCGTCGCGAGGGCACCGACCTGACGCTGGTCACTTGGGGCGGCATGGTGCCTGATGTGCTGGCCGTCGCCGACGAGCTCGCCGTCGACGGCATCGAGGCCGCGGTCATCGATGTCGCGTCGATCAGCCCGCTCGACATGGGCCCGATCCTCGAATCCGTCGCCCGCACCGGCCGCTGCGTCATCGTGCACGAGGCCGCCCGTCAAGCCGGGTTCGGTGCCGAGATCGCCGCGCGCCTGGCCGACGAGGGCCTGACATCGCTGGCCGCCCCGGTCACCCGCATCACCGGGTATGACGCGATCTACCCACTCGCCCGCCTGGAGGGACGCTATGTCCCGGACCGGCGTCGTATCACCGCAGCCGCCCGCAAGCTCTTGGAGTACGCATGAGAACGTTCGTCTTGCCCGACCTGGGCGAAGGCCTGCACGAAGCCGAGATCATCGCGTGGCACGTCTCGGTGGGTGACGTGGTCGTCGCCGACCAGCCGCTCGTCGCAGTCGAGACCGATAAGGCGATCGTGGAGATCCCAGCGCCGTGGGGCGGCCGCATCTCCCAATTGCACGGCGCACCGGGCGACATCGTCGAGACCGGCAACGCGCTGGTGGACTTCGACGAGGGCTCCGGCCCCGAATTCACCGGCATCGTCGGGTCGGTCCCAGAAGGCGCAACGCCCATCTTGACCCCGTCCAACGTCACGGTCACGCCGGCCCCGCGTATCCCGATCGCCGCAGGTGGCATCGTGCAGGCGTCCCCGGCGGTGCGCGCGCTGGCCAAGCGACTGGGCGTCGATCTGACCGAGGTGAGGCCCACCGGCCCCGGCGGCCTTGCGACTGCAGCCGACGTCGAACGCGCAGCCAAGGACCCGTCGGACGAAGACAGCATCTTCGAAGACCTGCGCGGGCCGAGGCGGGCCATGGCCGAGGCGATGACCCGCTCCGGCGCCGAGGTCGTCCCGGCGACGATCACTGACGAGGTCGACGTCGACGCTTGGGCTCCCAAGAGCGACTCGACCGTGCGGTTGATTCGCGCGATCTGCGTCGGCTGCAAGGCCGAGCCGTCCCTGAACGCGTGGCTGGACACCGGCGCAACCGGCCGCAAAGTGCACTCGCACGTTGACCTGGGCATCGCGGTCGACTCTCCGGACGGGCTGTTCGTGCCGGTGCTTCGCGGCGCCGAGTCCATCCCTCCCGAAGCCACGCGCGAGCGCCTCAACGAGCTGATCGCCGCGGTGCGCGATCGCTCGATCGCCGTGGACGACCTGCGCGGCGCAACGATCACCCTCTCCAACTTCGGCTCGCTCGGTGGCCGCCACGCGATGCTGGTGGTCGTGCCGCCGCAGGTGGCGATCCTCGGCGCCGGCCGCGCCGCGCCACGGGTCGTGGCCCT
>JANMDV010000134.1:0-29029 GCA_031376485.1 Actinomycetota bacterium | reverse complement strand
TCGAAACCGTCGATGGCGGCGATCTGGTCGGCCACGTCCGTGGGCACGGGTGAGTCGACCGTGACGGCCATGACGGCCAGGCCCTCTGCCCTGCTGCGCGACACCGCCATCGAGGCGATGTTGACGCCGGAACTCCCGAGGATCGAGCCGACGCGGCCGATCATGCCGGGCACGTCCAGGTAGCGGAAGATCCCGACATGCGGTGCCAGCTCGATCTCGATGTCCTGGTCGAACGCCGACACCAGGCGCGTGCGTGACGTCGTGCCGATCGTGGTTCCCGAGACGCTGACGTCGCCGGTGCGCAGCGTGATGCGGTTGGTGTAGTCGCGCTCCTGACGGGTGGTGGCCTCGGTGAACCGGATGCCACGCTCCTCGGCCAAGTGCGGGGCGTTGACGAGGTTGGCGGGCTCGGCGGTGTGCCCGGCCAGAATTCCGGTCAACGCGGCAGCGGTCAGCAGGCGCGTTCCATGGTCGGCCAACCCGCCTTCGATCATGATCTCGAGTGGTGACACCTGACCACCAGTCAGCGCGCACTGCAGCTGCCCCAGTTGGCGGGCGAGCGGGATGAACGGGCGCATGGCCTCCATCCCCTCCGCGCTGACAGACGGAATGTTGACGGCGGTCGTCACCACCCCACCGGTCAGCGCCGCCACAACCTGCTCGGCGACGTCCACACCCGCTCGGTCCTGCGCTTCGACCGTCGACGCGCCCAGGTGGGGCGTCACGACGATGCCTGGAACGCCGAAGAGTGGGCTCGCGGTGGCAGGCTCCTCGGGAAACACGTCAACCGCGGCGCCTGCCAGGTGGCCGCTGATGACCGCCTCGGCCAATGCGGCGGCGTCGACCAGGTCGCCACGGGCGACGTTGATGACGCGGGAGCCTGGCTTCATCTTGGCGATCGCAGCGGCGTTGATCATGCCGCGGGTCTCGGGTGTGGCGGGCATGTGCAGCGTGATGAAGTCACTCTGGGCGTAGAGGTCATCGAGCTGCTCTGCGCGCTCGATGCCGAGTTCTTTGTAGCGCGCTTCGGCGATGAACGGGTCGTAGGCGATGACGTTCATGCGAAGGCCCTTGGCGCGTTCGGCGACCAGGCGGCCGATGCGACCCAGCCCGACGACCCCGAGCGTCTTTCCGGTGACCTCGATGCCGCCGAACTTGGAGCGTTCCCAGGCGCCTTCGACCAGACGGGCGTGCGCCTGTGCCACGTTGCGTGCCTGCGCCAGGATCAGCGCAATCGTGTGCTCGGCGGCCGACAGCGAGTTGGACTCGGGTGCGTTGCACACCACGATGCCGCGCCGCGTCGCAGCCGCGACATCGACGTTGTCGACGCCCGTGCCCGCGCGGCCGATGACCTTCAGACGTGTACCCCGCTCGATCAGGTCGGCAGTGACCTTGGTCGCGCTCCGCACGACGATGCCGTCGTAGTCGCCGATCTTTTCGGCGAGTTCGTCTTTGGACCAAGCCGTCCCGTCGTCGACCGTCACGCTCTGGCGCAGGTAGTCGACGCCGGCGTCCGCGAGCTTCTCGCACACGAGCACGCGAAGGTCCGCCCGGGCGAGCTGCCCGGGTTGTGCGTCGGTTCCCATAGCCGCTACTTCGCGCCCTGATCGGCGATCTTCGGCCCGGGGAGCCCCGCCGGTCGATCGCTCCCAACGTTCTTGGCAACCGCCCCGGTCTCGGGTCCGCGCCCGCGGTACTCCAGGGCGAACGCCTCGACGGCGCTGACCTGAGCGGGAGCAAAGGGCTTGCAGACCAGCCAGCGTTGCTGGCTTCCGACCACAACCGCGTCCTTGGGGAACTTGGGGTTGGTGTCCGGCACGACGATCAGGAACGCCGGTGACTTGGCCCAAAGGGCCCGCAGCGCGTTGACACCCTCGACCGGCACCTCCGTGCCGTAGTGAATGATGACACCGCCGTGTTCGAGGTTGTGCAGCTGATGCTTGTAGGGGATCGGTTTGTTGTAGACGCCCCAATCGGCCCAGAAACCGTTGTGTGCGCCTGAGAGCGGCGGGATCGAAAGCGTCGCGGCGGACTCCCCGGTGATGTGGGTTTGGGGATCCTTCTCGCTCGCAAACGACGCCACCGTGCATTTGGCGCTGTCGGCCGCGGCCTTGACCGCCGCCGCGATCGGAGGTGGTGGGTCGTTGTAGTTGACGCTCGCGCTACGTCCCGCGCGGTTCGCCGGATCCAGCGCGGGCTCGGGTTCGATCAACCCGGAGCGATTGTCCGTGAAGTCGGCCTGTTCGGGCGTCGCACCGTTTGTCGGAGTGCTGGAACTCTTGCCACCACCGCCGCACGCGCTCACGCCGAGCGCGACCGTGGCGACCAGGGCCGCAACCGCGACGCGGCTTAGAAATCCTGGTTGATCCAACTCATCATCCCCCGAAGACGCTTGCCGACTTCTTCGATCTCGTGGTTGGCCTGACGCTTGCCGATCGCGTTGAAGCGCGGCTTGCCGACCTTGTTCTCGGAAAGCCATTCCGAGGCGAACGCGCCGGTCTGGATCTCCTTGAGGATCTTCTTCATCTCGGCGCGGGTCTCGTCCGTGACGATGCGCGGACCGCGCGTGATGTCGCCGTACTCGGCCGTGTTCGAGATCGAGTAGCGCATGCCGCTGATGCCCTTCTCGTACATCAGGTCGACGATCAGCTTGAGCTCGTGCAGGCACTCGAAGTACGCCATCTCCGGGTTGTAGCCGGCCTCGACGAGGGTCTCGTACCCGGCGCGCACCAGCTCGGTCAGGCCGCCGCACAAGACGACCTGCTCACCGAACAGGTCCGTCTCGGTCTCTTCGGCGAACGTGGTCTCGATGACCCCGGCGCGCGCGCAGCCGATGCCCTTTGCGTACGCGAGCGCAAGGTCACGTGCGTTGCCCGTCGCGTCCTGCGCAATCGCGATGAGCCCGGGCACACCCTTGCCCTCCTCGTACTGGCGGCGCACCAGGTGGCCGGGGCCCTTCGGCGCGATCAGGAAGCAGTCGACACCCGCGGGCGGGACGACCTGGCCGAAGTGCACCGAGAAGCCGTGCGCGAACACGATCGCGTTGCCCGGCACCAGGCCGTGGGCGATCTCGTCGCGGAACACGTCGCCCTGCAACTCGTCGGGCACCAGGATCATCACGACGTCGCCCTTGGCCGCAGCCTCGTCCGGCGACATCACCGTCAACTCCTGCTCGCGCGCTTTGGCGACCGAGGCCGAATCGGGCCGCAGGCCCACGATCACGTTGACGCCCGAGTCGCGCAGGTTGAGCGCGTGGGCGTGGCCCTGGCTGCCGTAGCCGATGATGGCCACGGTCTTGCCCTCCAGCTTGCGGAGGTCGGCGTCGTCGTCGTACAGCATGCAGGCGGCTCCTGGCGGCTCTTGTGTGCCTAGGTCGGGTTTGCGCCGCGCCCGAGGGCGACGACGCCGGTCTTGACGAGCTCCAACAACCCGAGGGGGCGGAGCAGGTCCTCGAAGCGCACGAGCGCCTCGGTCTCACCGGTCAGCTCGATGGTGAGCGTCTCGGGAGTGACGTCCACGATCTTGGCGTGGAAGATCTCGCAGATCTCGATGATCTCGCTGCGATCGCCGGACCGGACTGCGACCTTGTACAGGCCGAGTTCGCGGGCGACGATGTTCTGCGGATCGAGTTCACGGACCTTGATGACGTTGATCAGCTTGTCGAGCTGCTTGGTGATCTGCTCGACGGGCGTCTTGGTCGTGTCGACCGTGATCGTCATGCGCGAACGGTCGGGGTCCTCGGTCGGGCTGACCGCAAGCGACTCGATGTTGAACCCACGGCGGGTGAACAGCCCCGACACGCGTGACAACACGCCCGGCTTGTTTTCGACCAGCGCTGAGATGGTGTGCTTCATCGGTGCGGCAGCATAGCCGAACGTCCGGCGCCACACCGAGGATATGAGGGCATTCGACCGACTACGATCCGGTCGAATGGCCATTCGACGCACGTCACGATGCCGGGTCAGATGGGTCCGCGTCCTCGCCGGACTCGCCGGGGTCGCCGCGCTCGCGTCGGGCTGCGGCCAGGGCTCGCCCGGATCGCCCGGTCAGGTCGACATCGGCGCTGCACTCCCCCATCTGGGCGATCTCCCGGACGGCTACCGCGTCGGCGACGATGGCGGCTGCGGCCAGATCACCCTTGAGAACGCCGACGAGGGCCTGGTGCGCCTCTTGGAGCTCGGCGCCCCGACCCCGCCGCGCATCTGCAAGCGGGAGATCAGCCGTGCCTGGTCGCAACGGGACGACTCCGAGCCCCCGCTGGTCCTCGCGGAGACCGTCGAGTGGAAGGACCCGCAGGTCGCCGCTCAGGCGTTCGCGTCCCTTCCCGACGTCGCCCGCTGGACGAACGGCACGTCGCTCACACCGATCGGGCGTCCGGCGGGCATGGGCGACGAATCCGAGACCTACACAAGCACCACGGCCCTCGTGGGCGGTCAACCGGACGGTGCCGCAACGGCGATCGCGTGGCGCGAGGACGCCGTCACCGGTCTCGTGATCGTCGCCGGGATCGACGGAGGGCGGGCCGAGCCGCTGGCCCGAAGGCTCGCCGGCGTGATGCTCACGCGGCTCCGTGATCCATCGGAGCCGACCGACGCGAAGCTCGACGACCGCACCGTGGCGCTCGACGACCCTGCTCTTGACGTCGCTGTCTGGTGGCTCGGCGAGCGATGGACGTCCCCCGTCGACGGCAGCGTGTTCGAGCTCGCATCGAGCAGCGCGCTTGCGCCCCCAGGCTCGGGACCCGGCAGCCGCGCGGAGATCCAGTACGTGCCCGAGGGCAGTGTCGGCGGCGGCGGCATCACGGTCGCGATGTGGCGAACGGCCGATTGGACGGCGTTCGCAGGCACCCGGCTCGGCACGCTCGCGTTCGACCCACCATGCGGCCAAACCCGTACCGTGTCACATTCGGAGGGGAGCGCGAGGCTCATCACGATCGCCGGGGGTGGCGACACCGATCCGGCAGCCGGCTGCGGGTCAGCGTCCGGCGCCTCGAGGAGCTGGGCCGTCGCCACACTGGGCCAGGACGTCGTCACCGTCGACCTGCCGCCCTGCTTGGCCTGTGTCGCGCCCGTCCCGTCGTCCGGACCGATCGACACGCCGGACGGCGTCATCGCCGTTCTGCAGTCACTCGAACGGCGCCCCGGCCCATGACCCCCGTTCAGATCCGAGGAACACGTCGTTGCCGCCCATCCATCGTCCCGGGCGGACTCAGAACCGCCGTAGGCGCTCCCGGCTCATCGCGAAACCGTGCTTGGCGGCGTTGGTGCAGGTCAACCCGCTCGTCCGCGAGACACAGGTGATCGCACCGACCCGCACGCTCGCGCCGTATGCGAGCTTTGGTCCGGTGTTGAGCGCAGTGTCGCCCGCGCAGACGTACCGTGACCGCCCGAGCCGGGAGAGGGAGAGCCCCTGGCCCCAGTCGAGCCGGCACGACCCGGGCTTGGGGGGCGGGGACCACGTGCGAGCGCGGATGTCGCATCGGACCATGTTGCCGGCGCCGGCCGTCTCACCGACACAGCCGATGTTGCCGGACGGCGTGCGGAACGCGACCGACCTGGCCGAGGCGGTCGAGGCCATCGTCAGCGAGACGATGACCATCGCGAGCGCGAGTCGTGGCGTCACCACGGCAGGATACCCGAATGGTTTTCGGCGCCACCGGCGGGCGATGCGCACGCATGCGAGGAAGGTTGATGCCCCTGTCGCCGGAGCCTGACGGTTCAAACATGTGATTGAGACTGTCATGACATTCTCAATCGCAACTTCACCTCATCGTGGGCAACAACTCGAGCTCATCGACGTGTCTCGGCCGCATCACTGCGAAATGCCGACGATCGAGCGTCGCGAGCGTGCGCTCGCCGAGGCGCTCGACCACGGCGAGGACCGCCGCATCGACGAACCCGACCCTGAGGTCCCGGTACCGGACCACGATCGCCTCGATCCGCACGTAGTCGTCGTCGCGCAGATCCTCGACCTCGAAGCCCCCCGCCGCGATGTCTGCGAGCAACGCGGGAAACGCGGCAGGACCGATCTGCCCGCAGAAGTAGTCGACCTCCACAAGGACCGGCGCCGGGATCACACGAGGCTCCGTCGTCGTCCGAAGCAGATCCGCGCAGGCCGAGTGGTGATCGTCGCTGCGGTCGAGCGCAGCGACGAGCGGCCCGGTATCGATTACGAGCGCGATGGTCGCGGCACGAAGTCACCGTCGCTCGCCCGTCGCGAGAGATCTCCCCGATCAGACGACCCGATCCCGAGCGAGGTGAGAGGGGGAGGCGGAGGCGGCTCACCAAGATCGCGCTCGAGTGCATCGCGGAACACCTGGGCCAGGCTGACCCCGCGTTCGGCCGCCCGTTCGCGAGCACGATCGAGCAGTCCTTGCTCGGCCTGAATGACGATCCGTTTCATCATGCCATCGTCATAGCAGTCACGGTAAACGCCCGCTCGAACTCACGGCTCAGGGACCGCTCGCTCCGATCAGTTCCCTGACCAGGTCGCCCACGGTCGTGGCGTCAGCTCGCCCCTGGGTGGCCTTCATGACCTGGCCGACGAAGAAGCCGGCGAGCTTGTCCTTGCCTTCGCGCAACTGCTGGGCCTGCGTTGGATGCTCGTCGATGACCCGCTCGACGATCTCTCTGAGCTCGTCACCGGCGCCGATCGCACCCAGCCCCTGGTCTGCGACGACGGCGCGGGGGTCGGCGCCGGTCGCGGCCATCTGCGGCAGCACGATCTCGCGAGCACTCGACCGGTTGACCGCTCCCCCGTCGACCATCTGGATGAGGGTCGCGAGGCCGTCCACGGTGACCTTGCTGGTCCACGGATCCTCGCCGCGTTCGACAAGAAGCGCCCGCAGCTCGCCGCGGATCCAGTTGGCGGCGGTCTTGGGGTCGACCTTCGCGGCGACCTGCTCGAACCACGCCGAGAGTTCGCTGGTCTCGGTCAGCACCTCGGCGTCCTCGAAACTCAGCCCGAGGTCCTGCTGGTAGCGGCGGCGTCGGGCGACCGGCAGCTCGGGCAGGCTGTCGCGCAGCGACGCGACCCATGCCGGATCGGGCGCGAGCGGGGTCAGGTCCGGCTCCGGAAAGTACCGGTAATCGTGGGCCTCCTCTTTGCTTCGAAGCGCCGTAAGCTCGCCGGTCGTCGGATCGAAGTGGAGCGTCTCCTGCACGACCCGCCCGTCCGCCTCGAGCAGGTCGATTTGGCGGGCGATCTCGGCCTCGATGCCGCGGCGCAGGAACGCGAACGAGTTCATGTTCTTAAGCTCGGTCTTGGTGCCGAACTCGGTCGTGCCGGTGGGGCGGACACTGACGTTGGCGTCGGCCCGCATCGATCCCTCGTCCATGTTGCAGTCGCTGATGCCCAGCTCGCGCAGGGTCTGGCGGAGCTGCTTGAGGAAATCGGACGCATCCTGGCCCGATCGCAGATCCGGCTCGGTGACGATCTCGGCCAGGGGCGTGCCGCCCCGGTTGAAGTCGACCGCCGACTGCTCCGCCCCCGCCCGCCGGCCCGAGCCGGACAGGTGCAGGAGCTTGGCGGCGTCCTCCTCCAGATGGACACGAGTGATGCGGATGGTCTTCTCGCCGTCCTCCTGCAGGTACGTGAACTCTCCGCCGACGCACAGCGGCTCGTCGTACTGGCTGATCTGGAACGCCTTGGGCAGGTCCGGATAGAAGTAGTTTTTGCGATGGAACGTCGACACGGTCGCGACCTCGCACCCGAGCGCGAGACCCGCAAGGGTGCCAAGCCGAACCGCCTCGGCGTTTGTCACCGGAAGCGCGCCGGGGTGTGCCAGGCACACCGGGCAGGTGTGCGTGTTGGGCGGATCGCCAAACGACAGCTCACACCCGCAGAACATCTTCGTCCGCGTGGCGAGCTGCACATGGATCTCGATGCCGATGACGGCCTCCCAGGGCATCTACCCACCCCCGGCGATCTGCAGGTCGAGACCCGGCGGTGTCGGGTCGAAGGCGAGTGCCTGCTCAAGCGCGTGCGCGGCGTCGAACAGTCGGTTCTCGCTGAACGCCGGGCCGGCCAGCTGCAGTCCGACGGGGAGGCCCTCGGAGAGGCCGCAGGGGATCGAGATCGCGGGCAGGCCGGCAAGGCTGACCGGGATCGTGCAGGTGTCGGCCAGGTACATCGAATAGGGATCGGCGGTGCGCTCGCCGAGTTTGAACGCGACGGTGGGCGAGGTCGGCGAGGCGATCAGGTCGACCTGCTCGAACGCACGGGCAAAGTCCTGGACGATCAGCGTGCGGACCTGTTGGGCTCTGCGGTAGTAGGCGTCGTAATAGCCCGAGGCGAGCGCAAACGTACCCAGCATGATGCGCCGCTTGACCTCGGGGCCGAACAGGCCACCGCGGGTCAGCTCGTACTGGTCGGTCAGGTTGTCGGCAAGCGCCCGCGGCCCGTAGCGCACGCCATCGAACCGGGCGAGGTTTGCCGAGCACTCGGCGGGGGCGATCAGGTAGTAGGTCGCAAGCCCATGTTCGCTGGACGGCAGGCTGATCGGCACGACCGTCCCGCCCAGATCCTCGACGAGGGTCATCGACTGCTCGACGGCGGCACGGACACCCGGCTCGACCCCCTGCCCCATCAACTCACGGACGATGCCGACGCGCACCCCGTCCAGGCGCTCCGCGGCGGGCAGCGCGATGGGCTCGGGCCAGTCGAGCGACGTCGCGTCCATCTCGTCGCGCCCGACCATCAACGACAGGAGCCACGCCGCGTCGCGCACGGTGCGCGCGAACGGTCCGACCTGGTCGAGCGACGACGCGAACGCGATCAGCCCGTACCGCGACACCGCACCGTACGTGGGCTTGATGCCGACGATGCCGCACAGCGCGGCGGGTTGCCGGATGGAGCCCCCGGTGTCGGAGCCAAGCGACCACGGGGCCTGGCATGCGGCGACGCAGGCGGCCGAGCCACCGCTCGACCCGCCCGGCACCCGTTCGAAATCCCAGGGGTTTCGGGTCACCTGGTAGGCCGAGTTCTCGGTGGAGGAACCCATCGCGAACTCGTCCATGTTGGTCTTGCCGATGACAACGGCCCCCGCGGCTTCGAGCCGTGCGACGCAGGTGGCGGTGTAGATCGGACGGAAGCCCTCCAGGATTTTGGAGCCGGCCGTCGTGACCAGGTCGTCGGTACTCAGCGCGTCCTTGATCGCCACCGGGATCCCGCGCAACGGAGGTTTGTCGGCCATCGCGTCGATCGCGCGTGCCTTCTGGCGGGCACGGTCGGCGTCGAGCGCCAGGAACGATCCCCACCGGTCGTCCTGTGCCCGTACCAGGTAGGCGTCCACCAGCTCAGCCGCAGTCGTGTGGCCGGCCGTCAGCGCGTCAAGCGCCCGCTCGGCGGTGAGCGCGGTCGGATCGATCATCCGATCTTGGGAACCCCGAAACCCCCGTCGATGACCTCGGGCGCCTCGTGCAACGCCGCCTCGAGGCTCACGCTCGGCCGCGGGACGTCAGCACGCAGCACGTTGCGAAGCGCGATGACATGTGACGTCGGCGCGACACCGTCCAGGTCGAGCGCCTGGATCTGGTCGATGTGGCCAAGGATCCCGTTCAGCTCCTGCTGCATCCGAAGCTCTTCGTCGCCCTCGAGCCGAAGCCGTGCGAGCCGGGCCACGTGACGGGTGGTTTCAAGATCGATCACGTCGGCGATCCTAGCGAAGCGGAATCAGACGAGGTGGCAGGCCATCACGCGATCCATCGCCGCGCAAAACTCAGGCCAGCGGTCGGCGCCGACGTCACCCACCCGGTCAAGTAAGCGGTCGACTGGGACGAGCTGCGTGTTGTCGAGGTTGGCCACGGAGCCGGCACGAACACCTTCGTCCGGCCCGAGTGAGACCTCGGTCCCGATGCCCCGGATCGTCCTCGTGACAGGTGCGACGAGAACCTGCCGAAGGAGCGGGGCGACGCGACGACGCGTCAGCACCACAACGGGGCGAAGCTTGTCGCCAGGAAGATCGGCCCACCAGACCTGGCCGTGGCCGAGTGGCCCCAGGTCAGCCTGACCGCTGTGCACGACGTCGCTTCGCGAGCTCAAGGACGTGCGGTGGCACCTCGCCGTCGTGGGATAACTCGTCTGGGAGTTCCATCAGCGGAAGATCGAGCATCGGGTCATCCTCGTACGGATGCGCCCGCAAGGCCGCGATCTCGCGCTCGGTCTCGATCTCATCGATCAGCGCGGCAAGTGCGCGGTCGAGCATGTCGGCGTCCCGGCCGCCGAAGAGCGACCGGGCATGAGCAAGACGCGCTCCGTCAACGGTGGTCGAGACCCGCATACGTTCCATGCCACTAAACGTAGCACGCGCTCCGCTCACCACCGCCAAGGAGGTATGGATACGCTCCGACGATGGCATCGGGCGATTCGAAACCACCGAGGGCCAAGTTCCGGGCGAAGACGCCCGTGCCCATTCCGCGGCGACCGCAGGCACCAGGCCATCCACGCACGCGCCGGGGCCTGGGCCGAGCAGGCGTCATCGTGGTCCCCGTCGTGGCCGTCCTCTTGGCCATCGGAGTCGGGATCGTGCTCGGCGTGCGCTCGTCGCGGACCTCCGACGACGTCGCAACCCCGACGGTCGCGACCAGCGCGATCACCGAAACGACGCCGACGGTACCGCAAACCGCCAAGGATCTGTTCGGCCAAGCCTGCGCCACATGTCACACGCTGGCTGCCGCGGGCTCGTCGGCCGGCATCGGACCGAACCTCGATGAGGCCCTCCCGACGCGACAGCGCGTGCTCGACCAGATCCGCAACGGGTCGCTGTCCGGCGCGATACCGGCGAACCTGGTCGTCGGCAACGACGCAGTTCGCGTCGCCGCCTACGTCGCCGGAGTCGCGGGGCGCTGAAGGACCTCTTCGGAGATCAACTCCCTCGAGATCGCAGCCGAAATTGTGCTACATTCCGGCGCACATGTCGCACACAGTTGGCGTCCGGGAACTCCGGCAGAACCTCAGCCGCTATCTCGACCGGGTGAAGGCGGGGGAAGCACTCGTCGTGACCGAGCACGGCCGTGAGGTGGCGCGCCTCGTGCCCTCCGGGGAGATGGTTGATGGATACGTTCAGCTCGCGCAGCGCTTCGGGGCGACGATTCCGGTGGCGCGATTGCAGGACATCGCCGCACGACTCAAGGCCCCCGGCGCACCGGCGGGCACGACCGACGCATACCTCGCCGAAGGACGACGCGAGCGATAACCCCGCATGGCCGGCATCTACATCGACACGAGCGCCCTGGGTCGGGTGCTCCTCGGCGAACCGGAGGCATCCGCCATTGTTCGGTGCCTGGGTGACTTTGAGCAGCACGTCGCAAGCCGACTGCTGCGCATCGAGCTTCGCCGTCTTGCGCTCCGCAAAGGATTGCTCAGCCACGCCGACGAACTGCTTTCCGGGGTGGCACTGCTGCCAATCGATGAGTCGGTTCTGGCGGCGGCTGAGACCGTGAAACCCACGAGCGTCGCCACGCTCGACGCCATCCATCTCGTCACAGCTCTGCGGCTCTCGGGTCGTGGGATCCTCGACACCGTGATGACCTACGATGCGCTGCTGGCCGAGGGGGCTCGCGAACACGGACTCGCGGTGGTCGCGCCCTACTGACGCGTCGTCGCCTCGTCCGCTGGTGGTGGTGGTCCACCGTCCTTGCGACTGGTTCGTGCGTGGCGAATGGCCTCACGAATCGACATGCCGCGCAGCATCACGCTCAGGCAGATCGCGGCGAGGGCCAGGTTGAAGATCAGGATGGAGACCTCCATCCCGACGCTGAAGGCCAGCACCTCGCTGGGTGTCCCGGCTGCACCCAGTACCACGACGGCAAGCGCCTGCTTGGGACCCAGACCTCCCGGGGTCAACGGGAGGCTCGTCGCGACCGAGCTCACCACCAACACCAGGAGCGCGTTCTTGAGCGTCGCGTCCACATTGAACGCCCTGAGGTAGAACAAGGCGGCCAGGAGCCGGCACACCCACCCGGTCGCCTGCACGCCGGCCACGTGCCTGACGTAGCGCCTGCGGTCACGCAGGATCGCAAGACCCTGCTCGACGCGACCCCAGAACGCCCGCACCCGGTGGCCGTGCAGGATCAGGAGCGCGGCGACGGCGCCTGCCAGCAGGACGAGCACCGTGAACACCGCCTGCGGATGGGCGGTCACCCACGAGAACTCGAACAGCCCGGCGCCGGGCAGACCGTCGGCGACGCCGATCTGCCAGGCCCACAGGAGCAGCAATAGCCCGATCCCCATGTCGAACACCGTCTCCGCCAGCAGGCTGGCAGTCAGCGTCGGATAGGTCGCACCCTGGATACGGGAATGCACCAGCAGGAGCTTGACGGCATCACCGGCCCGCGCCGGGGCCACGCCGTTGACGCCGACGCCCGAGCAGTAGGCGCCGAACACATCCCGCCACCGGATCGGCCGGGTCGGATACGCCGCGTGCAGGATCGTCGTCCACGCGCGCGTACGGAGCGTCAGGTTGGCCGCGTGGAAGAGGGTCGCGACCAGCAACGCCCCGAAGCCGACGGATGCGAGCGAGTCGGCAAACGCCTCGATCGCGTTCCAGAGGCCGCGGAGGGAGTCCACCCCGCCAGGGTAGCGGGCCCCTCGGCGACAGCGCGAGCCGTCCGGCCGTGCACCCACATCAAGGCGCCGCACTGCTGCGACGCGATCTCATACCGACCGCATACCGACCCTTGTCCACGAACCACACCGCCGCGACGATCCCGATGCCGATGAACGACTGTCGGTTCCGATACATGCCGGCTGCGGACCCGCTCCCCTTGCATCAAGCAGAAAGATGGGACAACCGTGATCGTGCCGCTTCGATACTGGACCGAGACGACCCTCAGGGTTGTTCCGACTGGGCCGCGTGACGTCCTCGATCACGGGTCCGGGACATCGGCTTCGGATCGTGCGCAGGGCGCTGGTGTCCCACGCGATTGCCCCGAGAACCGCGCTGACGCTACTCTTCGGACGTGCGACGACGGACACTATGGGATCATCCCGATGGCCCATTCCCTGGGCAGCATTGGCGCCCAGCACCGCTGGGTGCGCGTGTTGACGGCCGTTCTGGTGGGACTCACAGTCGCCGTGATGATGGGCCTGCTGTCCTTCTACAGTAAGTGACCGCGGCGCTCGAGAAGCAGGACTCTCAGGAGTGGCGCGCCATCGCCGGAGTCGATCCGAAGGAGATCAAGCCTAAGCCTGGATCGACCGACGATCGTGGATGCGGGGCGTGCGGGCGCCGAGCCAGGCGGGTGCGGGGGAGCACCCGCAGGGTGCATCCTTCGGGTTGACCCCGAACCCGCATGGCGACGGCGATCCGTGCGCATCCGCGCCGCGAGGGGCGGTGGATCCAGGCTCAGCTTGGCGGACTTCCGAGCCGACGTCGCGCTCCGGCTCGTCCCCACTCAGGGGCCCGTCCCGGAACTACTGCTCTGTTGGCGGTTGCAAACCGTCGCCCTACGGCTGCGGCGAGATCGCTGTTCCACCAGTAGCAGCGAGGCTCGCCGGCACCGTACTGCTCTGTTATCGCTCGCCACCCTTCGCAGGAGTTACTCCGTGACGGGCCCTCACGGGCAATGCGACGTGCCAAAGGCGCGGGTGGCCGAGGGCGTCGAGATGCAACCCCAGCCCGAGCGACTTCAGGAGTTGGGCTGCAAGCAGAGCCAGGGGTGTCTCGTTCGATGCCCATCGACGTGGACGCGCCGGCCGCCCTGCTCACACACGACACGGCTCCGCGTCACGTCGTCCAGCAAAATCACCACCCATCTCCGGGAGGTAGATTCGCCCGAATACTCAATCAGACCAGCCCCCCGGGAGTAATCCGCCGGTGTCAGACCCGCTTTCAGAGCGTGCGTTGATCGCGCGCATAGCCCGCGCCACCGCACTCCGGCCTGGGGTCGCGTTGGGCATCGGCGACGACGCGGCGGTGATCGCGGGCGATCCGCTGACCGTCGTCACCCAGGATCTCCTTGTCGATGGGGTCCATTTTCGCAGGGCCACCAGCACGTTGGCCGACATCGGCCACAAGGCCATCGCCGTCAATCTTTCCGACGTGGCTGCGATGGGCGCGACACCGGTGGCGGTCTTCATCGGACTGGGCCTTCCTTCCGACGCGGGGCTCGACGCAGAGGACGTCGACGCGCTCTACGCCGGAATGGAGGCGCTGGCCGCGCTCCACGGCGTGACGATTGCCGGTGGTGACATCACGCGAGCACCCGCCCTCGTCGTTGCGGTGACCGCGCTCGGGCACATGCCCGTGGGAGTCGCACCGGTCCTGCGATCGACCGCCCGTCCCGGCGATGTGCTGTGCGTGACGGGAACCCTGGGCGCAGGCGCTGCAGGCTTATTGCTGCTCGATCAACCGGAACTCGCGGCCGGGATCGCCGAGGCAGATGCCCTTCGGGCCGCATCGCGGCGTCCGACACCCAGGGTCGCCGCGGGACAGCACCTCGCCGCCTGCGGGGTCTCCGCGATGATGGACTGCTCGGACGGCCTTGCGCTTGACGTCTCACGGCTGGCTGCCGCATCGCACGTGAGAGTTGAGGTCGACCTGGAGACCTTGCCCGTAGCCGCGGGAGTGACGCGGGTGGCACAGGCGGCGGGGCGCGCGCCGGATCTGCTGGCGGCGACCGGTGGTGACGACTACGAGCTGATCGTCACGGCGACCGAGGCCGTCGTCCTGCAGATGGCAGCCCTGGACGTCCCGCTGACCCGAGTCGGTCGCGTCGTCGCGGGCACGGGCGTCTCGCTACATCGCGATGGCGCAACGATCACGGTCCCCAGTCTGGGCTGGGAGCACCGGTTCGACTCAGGGCCCTCAGAGCCCGCGCAGGAATAACTGTTGTGCCGGATGGCGGCAGTCGTTGCTCTCGGGGCCCTGCACAGGTTGGGTCAGGCAACCGCCTCGCCGGAGTCGACGTGGTCGTCGAACTCAGGGGTGAGTGCATTCAGCTCGATCGTCTGTGCGAGCGGACGCAGGCGGAACGTCTCGGGGCGTGGGCCGAGGAGTTCCTCGACCTCCTCACGATCGAGCGCCTCCGCGTCAAGGAGTGCGGCGGCCGAGCGGTGAAGAACATCCTCGTTGTCGGCAAGCAGTTCGTACGCGGCGCGGAACGCGCCGCCCAGGAGCGACTGGATCTCGCGTTCGATGCGCTCCTCACCCGTCGGCCCGCGCGAGCCACCGGTCAGACCGGCGGCCAGGCTCTCCTCGGTCGTGCTGCGGGCCATCCCGAGGTCTTGCACCATGATGCGGGCAAGCTCGGTCGCACGACGAAGGTCGTCCGACGCCCCCGAGGTCATCTGGCCGAAGATCAGCTCCTCGGCGGCGCGTCCGCCCATGATGCGGGCGAGCCGATCCAGGTGCTCCTGCCGGGTCGCCAGGAACCGGTCCTCATCGGGAAATGAGACGGTCACGCCCAGAGCTTGGCCCTGCGGGATCACCGTCACCCGCTCGATGGGCTCACACGTGGGCAGCATGTGCCCCACGATGGCGTGCCCCATCTCGTGGTAGGCGACCAATGTCCGCTCGGTCTCCGACAGCACCTGGGTGCGCTTCTCTGGCCCCGCCGCCAGGCGAAGCAACGCCCGACGAAAGTCCTCGAGCACGATGGCCGAGCGATGTGCCCGTGTCGCCTCGAACGCCGCCTCGTTGCACAGCGCCGCCAGGTCGGCTCCGGCCATACCTGCGGTGAAGGCGGCGACCGTGCCCAGCTCGACACCGGGGGCGATCGGACGGGTGCGGGTGTGGACGTCCAAAATCAAGCGGCGGGCCTGCCGATCGGGCAGTCCCACGGCGATCTTGCGGTCAAAGCGCCCTGCGCGCACGAGCGCCGGGTCCAGGTGTTCGAGCCGGTTGGTCGATGCGAGTACGACGACCGGCTTGCCGGGGTCCACGTGGAACCCGTCCATCTCGGACAAAAGCTGATCCAGGGTCGCCGTGTGTTCACGCTCTCCCCCGCCTCCACCGCCGCTGCGACGCTCGCCGATGGCATCGATCTCGTCGATGTAGAGCAGCGCGGGCGCGTTCTTGCGCGCAGCTTCGAACAGGTCGCGAATACGGCGCGCGCCGACTCCGACATAAACCTCGACGAACTCGGATCCGGAGGCACTGAAGAACGGCACACCAGCTTCACCCGCGACCGCCTTGGCGAGCAACGTCTTGCCGGTGCCGGGAGGGCCGTAGAGGACGATGCCCTTTGGCAACGTCGCGCCCATGGCCTCGTACCGGCCCGGATCGCGCAGATACTCGGCGATCTCGATGACCTCGTCGCGGATCTCGTCGATGCCCGCGACTTCCGCGAGCTTGGTGTCGGAATGCGCGGGCTTGACCTTGTGGCTGAAGCGGGCGCCGCCCATCTGCCGAACCGTCCAATAGATCAGGATGACCAGCAGGGCCATCAGGATGAGCGGTCCCCAAGTCTGTAGCCATCCGGACAGGCTGAAACCCCCGCCGTCGTCGACCACCCCGGCCGCTCGGACCGGGCGCGCGTCGACGTCCGCCAGGGCGAAACGCTTTGCCGTTGCCCGCTCGACGACGCGATCACGCATCGCGGCGGTTGTGAGCGACGCCTGGTATCGCAGCCCGGTTGGCGGGAACAACACCACGTCCCCGTCGGCGCCACGGTCGATCAGTTGCCCGAAATCGACCGTGCCGTCTTCGATCAGGGCAATGGCCTCGGTTGGTGTGATCACCCGCACGTCGCCTGCTCGCGGCTCCGCGACGGCAAGCGTCGGTATGAGCGCGATGGATGCGATTGCTGCCATCAGAGCGATTCGGACGTTGTACATGCTCGGATCCCACCTTCCATGGTGACCTGCGGTGTCATCATTGAACCGGATTGCACGACCAATGAACACCCCCCAAAAGTCCAGGAAGTGATAATTGGTGGATCGTCTCACGTTCGAGCGACTCGTCGCGCAGGCGATCGATGCGGTGCCCGAGCCGTTCGCCTCGGCGCTCGCCGGCGTCGCCGTCATCGTGGAGGATCGTTCACCCGCCGACGACCCCGGCCTCTACGGCTTGTACCTGGGCGCCCCGTTGGATGAGCCGTGGGCGGCCGAGGGCGGCCTCCCACCGATGATCGCCATCTACATGTACCCGCTCGTACACGACTGCGCCACCGAGGACGAACTGGTGGACGAGGTCCGCATCACCGTGCTGCACGAGCTGGGACACCACCTGGGCATGGACGAGGACGACTTGGAGGCACTCGGATACGGGTAGCCGCACAGGACGCACAGGGCTTCCGCGTCGGCAACGTACACTCGGCACGGAATGGGTGACGAACTGGATGTGCTGCTGTCGCGCCGGAGCATCGGCAAGGTCAAACCCGACCCCATCCCGCGCAGCGTCGTCGACGAGTTGCTCGTCGCGGCCACCTACGCGCCCAACCACCATTTGACCGTGCCGTGGCGGTTCGTCGTCCTGACCGGTGCGGCACGCCGCGCAATCGGCGAGGCTCACGCCGCCGCGGTGGTGCGCCAGCGCCCCGACTCCGGATCGGAGGTCATCGCACGCGAGTCGGCCCGCCTCGAGCGCGCTCCCGTCGTCGTCGTGTGCGTCGTGCGCACCGACCGCGCTGACTTCGTGCGAGCACGCGAGGACCGCGACGCGGTGGCCGCCGCGGTCCAGAACCTCCTGCTGGCCGCCCATATCAAAGGCCTGGCGGCGATGTGGCGCACCGGCGCGATCGTGGACGAGCCCGAGGTCGCAGCTGCGCTCGGGCTCGAAGCAGACGACGCGATCGTCGCGTTCGTCTACCTGGGCGTCGGCGCCGTCGCCCCCCCGGACCGCCAGCGTCAGCCGCTTGAGGCCGTCCTGGAGTGGCGGGAACAATGAGGCCAGCTCGCCTCCCTGAGGGCCCGTAAACAGAATGACTGCGCGGCCCCTGAGGGCCTGTGTCATGACTGCCTCACCGTTCGGCGGCTGCAAACCGTCGCCCACCGGAACTGGCGAGATCGCCGTTACCACCAGTAGCGGCGAGGCTCGCCACCACCGTAGTGCTCGGTTTTCGCTCCGCCGTCCGGCAAGGGAGTTTTCATGACACAGGCCATTACTCGTGCAGTCCCTCGATCTTGATCGACGCCTCGCCGCCGTAGCGACGGTTGAGGTTGATGATGATCGCGGTCGAGCCCTCGATGATGAGCGTGTTGGCAAGGATCCCCGCGTCCAGGGCGCGCACACCCGGCAGGGCTTCGGTCAGCGCCATCACGGTTTCGCGCGTGTCCTTGCCGCGACCGCAGACCAGCACGTCGGCGTCGATCGTCTCGCGCTTTTGCAGGCGACCGGCCGGCAGGTTGTTGAAGGCCATCGCGACCTTGGCCTCGGGCGCAAGCTCCTGGATGCGCTGGGCCATCGAGCCGCCCGGCAGGGTCGTGATCGCCGTCGCCCCGTTCTTGCCGAACTCGAGTGCGTTGATGACCGAGATGACGACCTTGCCCGCGAGCGCGCCGGCCATCGGCGGGATCGTGGACTCGACGCCCTCCCACGGGATCGACACGATCGCGATCTCGGCGGCGTCGGCCGCGGCGACGTTCTCCATCGGAACGAAGTCACCCTCCGGAAGATCCTGACGCAACGTGTCCGCCGCCTGGTCGGCACGCTCCTGGCTGCGCGAGCCGACGATGATCTGGTGGCCGGCGGCCGCGAAGTTGACGGCCAGGCCGCGGCCAAGGTCACCAGTTCCGCCAAAGATCGCGATCTTCAATTCAGACTCCCTCTCGTGGGCTCCCCATACGGCGTTCCGCAGCTTGGAGCGTATTGGCAAGTAACAGCGCAATCGTCATGGGTCCCACGCCGCCTGGCACCGGGGTGAGCCACCCCGCCACCTCGGCCGCCTCCTCCTGGGCCACGTCGCCCCGAAGTCCGGCGTCCGTCCGGTTGATCCCCACGTCCACCACCGCAGCACCCGGCTTGATCCAATCCCCCCGGATCATGTCGGCCCGGCCCACGGCCGCAATCAGGATATCCGCCTCACGGCACAATGCGGGCAGGTCTTTCGTCCGCGAGTGAGCGATCGTGACGGTCGCATGGCGCGCGAGCAGGAGCATCGACATCGGTTTGCCCACGATCAGGCTGCGCCCGACGACGACGGCACGCGCACCGACGTAGTCCACGCCGGCTTCGTCGAGCAGGTGCATCACGCCGCTTGGGGTGCAGGCAACGAGGCCCGGCTCGCCACGCATCAGCCGGCCAAGGCTGACGGCGCCGAACCCGTCCACGTCCTTGTCGGGATGGATGCGCGCGGCGATCGCAGGCTCCGACAGTTGGTCTGGCACCGGAAGCTGCACGAGCACGCCGTCCACCGTGTCGTCGGCGTTCAATTCGTCGATCAAGGCGTCCAACTCGGCTTGCGTGGTCGTCGCAGGCAGCTTGACCCGACGGGAGATCATGCCGGCTTCATCGGCGCTCTTGGCCTTGTTGGCCTGGTAGATCTCCGAGGCCGGGTCGTCACCGATCTGGATGCCGACGAGCCCGGGCTTGCGCCCGTACGTGTCGGTGAACGCAGCCGCGCCCCGGGCGACACGCCCGCGCAGCGCCAGCCCCGACGCCTTGCCGTCGATGATCGTCGCGCTCACCAGCACCCCCCGATTCGTGTTGTCACCCTGCTGCGACCTTGCGCATGGGCGCAGCGCCTGCGATCAGGCGCCGCTCAGAGCCGTCGCGCGTGAAACGCACGAGCACCAACTCGCCACCCTGCTCGATGCCGGTCACAAGGCCCTCACCGAACGTGGCGTGTATGACCTCGTCTCCCGTGGCGAGCCCAGGCACGATGTCGGCCGCATCGACGCTGAGCGGCCGCGTCGGCACGCCGCCACCGTCGAGACAGTCCGCGGGGATCTCGGCCAGGAACCGCGACGGGATGCGCCAGTCACGCCCACCGAAGAACGAGCGGCTGCGCGCGTGGCACAACACCAGGCGTGTTCGGGCGCGAGTGACGCCGACGTAGAACAGGCGGCGTTCCTCTTCGAGCTGCTCGGGTGTCTCGGAGCGCTGGTGCGGGAACAGGCCTTCTTCGAGCCCGACGATCACGACCCGTTCGTACTCGAGGCCCTTGGCGTTGTGGATCGTCATCAGCGTCACACGGCCCGATCCGGTATCCAGCGCATCGGCGTCGGCGTAGAGGGCGATCTCTTCGAGGAATCCTCCGAGCGACGACTCGTCGGCACGGCTGTCGTACTCGGCGCCGACCCGGACGAGCTCCTCCAGGTTCTCGAGCCTGCCCTGGGACTCGATCGTGTTCTCGGCGACGAGCGCCGTCCGCATGCCCGATCGCTCCAGCACGTCCTCGACGAGTCGGTCCACCGAAACCCCCGCCCGGGCGGCGTTTCGCACATCACCGATCAGGGTTGCAAGCGATTGGAACGACTTGCGCTGTGCCGACTGCAGTCCGTCGACGCGATCGACATCGGCCAGGGCATCCGTCAGCGGCACGCCGTTCTGCGACGCGTATGCCGCGAGCTTGGACACGGCTCCGGGTCCGAGCCCACGCTTGGGCGTCGTCACCATCCGCGTGAAGCTGATCTCGTCGGCCGGGTTGACCGCGACCCGCAGGTAGGCGAGCAGATCCTTGACCTCGGCGCGTTCGTAGAACCGGGGACCACCGACGATCTGGTACGGGATGGCCGATCGCACCAGCATGTCCTCGATCGCACGGCTCTGGGCGTTGGTGCGGTAGAAGACGGCGATGTCCGCGAGCGACGCCCCGTCGTCGACGGCACGGTTGACCTCGCCGACCACGACGCGTGCCTCTTCGCGCTCGTCGCGGCACTCGATCAGGGCGATCGGATCACCGTCCCCGGCGTCGGTCCACAAGGCTTTGGGGTGGCGCTTGCGGTTACGCGAGACGACGGCGTTGGCCGCGCGCAGGATGGTGCCGGTCGAACGGTAGTTCTGCTCGAGCGCAATGACCGACGCGTCCGGGTAGTCGCGTTCGAAATCCAGGATGTTGCCGACGTCGGCGCCGCGCCATGAGTAGATGCCCTGGTCGTCGTCACCGACCACCATGACGTTGCGCTGCGGCTCCCCGAGGACGCGCACGAGCCGGTACTGGGCGTGGTTGGTGTCCTGGTACTCGTCGACCAGCACGTGGGTGAACCGGCTCTGGTAGCGCTCACGCACGGCCGCGTTGCCTTCGAGCAGCTGCACGGTCAGCATCAGCAGGTCGTCGAAGTCCATCGCCTGGTTCGCCCGCAGCCGGTCCTGGTAGCGGCGGTACAGGCGCACCACGATCTCGTCTCCGAACGAGTCGATGTCCATCTCGTCGGGGCCCTTGAGCTGGTTCTTGGCGTCGCTGATGCGACCAAGGAGGGCCCGCGGCGGCACACGTTTGGGATCGATGTCCTCGTCCTCGTAGCATCGGCGCATCAGGCGCTGCTGGTCTGCGGCGTCGAAGATCGCGAAGCTGCGCTCGTATCCGACATCGGGCGCGTCGCGACGCAAGATCCGCACACACGCCGAGTGGAACGTCGCCGCCCAGATCGCCCGCACCTGCGGTCCCACCAACGCCTCGAGCCGCTCCCGCATCTCGCCCGCGGCCTTGTTGGTGAACGTGATCGCGATGATCTCGTGCGGTGACACCCCGCGCTCACCGATCAGATGAGCGATGCGGTGGGTCAAGACCCGCGTCTTGCCGCTGCCCGCTCCGGCGAGTACGAGCAGGGGCCCGTCGCCGTAGAGCACGGCTTCGCGTTGCGGCGGGTTCAACCCGGCGAGGAGGTCAGCCACCCACGAAGCGTATCGAAGTGGACCGGACGCCCCCGCCAGGTGCGCGACCCGAAGTACCACCGCCGGTGACCTGTCATACGTGGTACATTTCGTGTATGACAATGCTGAGCTTTCGGGTCGATGACCGGGTCTCCGCCGAGGCGACGACGTGGGCGGGTCGCCTTGGGATCGACCGGTCCGAGTTGCTCCGCGATGCGCTGCACGCCCACCTCGTTCGCCTCGCCGGCGAACGTGAGGTGGCCGCCTGGGCGCGCGCGCCGCGATCGGACGACGAGCGTTCGCTCGATGCGATCGCCGACTGGGGCCCCGCGGAGGACTGGTCGGATTGGGCCGATGCGGCGGGGTGAGGTCTGGTTCGCGGCCACGCCCGGCGGTGATCGCCCGGTTCTCGTGCTGACACGCGACCCCGTCGCCGACCGCATCGGCTCGGTTGTCGTCGTCGCCCTGACGCGCACCACGCGTGGGCTGACCTCGGAGCTTGAGCTCACCGCAGCAACCGACGGCGTCCCGAGTGATTGCGTCGTCAATTTCGACAACATGCACACCCTCGCGCGAGCGTCCCTCAGGCGCCGCGTCGCGACCTTGTCGGCCCCCCGTATGGCGCAGGCCTGCCGCGCGCTTCGCGCCGCAACCGGTTGCTGACCGACGCGAGGCCGCGGGACACAATGCCCGCCATGATCCATCGCTCCGGACCTGGAGCCACATCCCGTCGCCTCGATACCCCGGTACCGGACCCTCGGGGCGCGTCGAGTCAGTGGGTGCCGGGCGTGCCCGCCCGCCCACGGCGTATGAAAATTGGACTCTCCCGAGTCCCATTTCCCTATCAGGCGCGCAGGTAGGCCAGCACGGCGAGGATCCTGCGATGCGTCGCTGAGTCCGTTCCGAGGCCCAGCTTCATGAACACCTGCTTGATGTGCGCCTCGACGGTGCGCTCGGTCACGACGAGACGGTCTGCGATCGCGCTGTTCGACAGGCCTTCGGCGACGAGCGACAGCACCTCACGTTCGCGGGGGGTGAGCTCCGAGAGCGGATCCTCCCGTCGGCGCCGGCCGAGCAGGCGGGAGACGATCGTCGGGTCGATCACCGTCTCGCCATCGTCGATTCGCCGCAACGCATCGACCAGAACGGCGACGTCGAAGACCCGCTCTTTGAGCAGATACCCGACCTTCTCCGGATGCTCCTCGAGCAGTCGCATCGCGTACCCCGGCTCGACGTACTGCGACAAGAGCAGGACACCCACCTGCGGATGTTCTTCGCGGATCCGCCCTGCCGCGACCAGGCCTTCGTCGGTGTGGGTCGGGGGCATCCTGATGTCGACGATGGCGACGTCGGGCAGGGTGCGCGCGACCATCCGCACCAGTGCTTCACCGTCCTCGACCTGCCCGACGACGCTGATCCCCCCGTCCTCGAGCAGCCGAACGATGCCCTCGCGGGTCAGCATCGTGTCCTCGGCGACGATCACGCGCATGGAAGCTCCGCGCGAAGGGTTTCGCCCTCCAGTGCGAGCCGACCACCCAACGCGCCGACGCGATCGGACAGGTGGGCGAGCGGGTCCCATGCGACCGGGCCGACCGAGACCACGAGCATCGCCTCCCGGACCTGCATCACCACCTCCACATGGTCGGCCCCGGCACGCGCCGCCGCATCGATCGCGCCCGAGACGACCACGTATGCGGCGCGCTCCACGGGCCGCGGGAACCTGCCGGCCGGGACGTCCACGATTTCGACGGGGAGCGACGCCTCCTCCGCGAGCGTCCTGAGCGCGGCATCGAGACCGGCCTCCGTCAGGATCGCCGGGTGGATGCCATGGGCCAGTTCCCGGAGTTCCTCAAGCGCTTGGTGTGCCTCCTCGCAGGCCGCGTCGAGGATCCTCGCAAGCTCGACGTCGCCTTCCTTCCGTGCCGCGGCGCTCGCCAGGCGAAGCTCGTACGACAAGGCAAGCAGACGCTGTTGGGCGCCGTCGTGGAGATCGCGTTCGATCCGCCGCCGGGCGTCATCACCGGCCTCGACGATACGGGCGCGGGACGCACGCAGGTCCTCCAGCCGGGCCATCACCTGCGCGCGCAGTCGCTCGTTGTCGACGGCAAGCCGGGCCGCGGCGCCGAGTTGCTCCTGGAACGTCTGGCTGCCGAGGAGGGCCGCATCATGGACGACCATGGCGACAGGCTCGCCCGCCCGCACGATCGGGGTCCCCGCGCGCCCCGGACCGGGCGCCGGCGTCACGGGCAGACCCGTGGCGTCGACATAGCGGCGTTCCGTAGGGAGCCAGTAGGAGACCTCGACGGTGTCGTCGCCGAGTGAGCGCGCCAACGCCGCACCCAGTGCCCCTGGCGGAGGCGCCTCACCGAGCTCGCCGGCAAGTCGACCGATCGCCACACCGATCGCGCGGCCCCGGAGCGCCGACCAGGCGATGCCCGCCGCCAGACAACCCAGCACCACGGCACTTGCGAGGAAGACCCCCGTGAAGATCGCCCGATCGGGATCTTCGGCCGGGTCGATGATCAACGCCGCGGCCGCCATTGCCCCGGCCGCGCCGGAAAGACCGGTGGGCACGAGGACGAACCACGACATCCTCCGCTCAGCCGGCCGTGCGCGGACCAGCCGACCGGACGCGACCACCAACACCAGGACACCGGCGATGAGCGAGAACCAACGCAGGAACGCATCGATGTCGCGAGCGAGGTCCAGATCGGCATGGATCAGGAAGACGTTGTCGGTGCAGTTGCTCCAGCAATACAGATCCAGAAACGGGTCGCGGACGGCGGCGCGGACGGCCGCCCCGATCGACGTCACGACGTAGGCGACCCCGACGGTGACCCGCGCGGCAGGCGCCACCACCTTCCCCGTCGGCAGCGCGAGCACCAGGTGGAGGGCGAGCGGGATGAGGAACGGCGACACGACCATGCCGAGGCTGCGCGCGACCGCCCACCCGCCGTCCCATCCCACCCAGTCCGGGGCAAGCCAAGCGACGCCCAGAAGCATCGTGAGCGGGCCACTCGATCCGCTCGTGCGGTCGCGCCACCGCAGCGTCCCGGCGGCGAGCAGACCGAGACCGGCTGCCAGATCGGCGATCGCCACGCCGGTCGACGCGGCGGCATACGTGTTTCCTTCCCTGCTCGTAGCAATCACGACGGTTGCGGCCCCGAATGTGGCGGCGGCGATTGGGACCAGCACGCGGGAGACGCCTTCTCGCCGAAGCACGGATGTCGCGACCGCCATTGCGGGAGTGTCTCACGCGGGCCGAACTGCGGGCACTGTGGCCAGCCACAGTTCCAGGAGGGAGAATCGTGGTGCTCGCCGCGATGCCCGCGGCCGGAGCGCTTTCTACCGTCGACCTCGTCCCTACCGAAAGGAGCGAGAACGATGAAAATGACATCGAACAACAAATGCGGTCGTGGCGCGCTGCCGGCACTTGCACTCGCGGCGGCGTTGCTCGCCGGCTGCGGCGGGAACTCCGGTGCGACCAAGGCGGGAGGCTCGGGCGCGCCGGTCATCCTTCGGATCGGCACCGACGACACTCCCGGCAGGCCCGCGGCCAAGCAGATCGAAGAGTTCGCCAGGCAGGTGCAGACGCTCTCTGCGGGCACAGTGCAGATCGAGCCGGTGTGGCAGGCCGCTGGCCAGAATCCGGACGACTGGGATCAGAAGGTCGCTCGCATGGTGGTGGGAGGCGAACTCGACATGGGGATGATCCCCTCGCGAAGTTGGGACACCGAGGGCGTTACGAGCCTGCGTGCGCTCAGCGCCCCGTTTCTCATCACCTCGGACAGGCTCGCCGGGCAGATCGCGACGGACGAGATCGCGAACCAGATGCTCGCGGGTCTCGACAAGGCCGGTGTCGTCGGCCTCGCCCTGGTCCCAGAGGGTCTACGCCACCCGTTCGCGTTCAAGAAGCCGCTGCGCGGCCCCGGCGACTACCGAGGCGCGACGGTGCGAAGTCCGCGCTCCGACACCGTCTCCGCCGTGTTCCGCGCGCTCGGCGCGACTGCCGACGATCTTCCCGGTGCCGCGTTCGCCGCCGGCGTTCGCGCAGGAACGGTCGCGGCCGCCGAGACTTCCTTCGCATTCGCGGGGTTGATGCCGGCCCGCGCCGTCGTGACGGGCAACGTCACGCTCTTCCCGAAGATCAACTCGCTCGTCGTCAACACCGAGGCATTCGACAAGCTCCGGAGTGAGCAACAGGAGGCCATGCGCACGGCCGCGACCAGAACGCGTGATTGGGCGATCGCGAATAACGACGACGATGGCGAGTTGGCGAAGGCGTTCTGCAACCAGGGGGGCAGAATCGTGGCTGCGAGCGAGGCGGACGTCAAAGCACTGACACTCGCCGTCACGCCCGTGTACACCCAACTGGAGCAAGACCCGCAAACCAAGGCCGTCATCGAACGTGCTCGCTCATTGAGGCAGCAGATCCCGGTCTCGAACGATCGGATCTCTCCCTGCAACGACACGACCAGCCCCGCGGCCCCGGGGGACGACGGTGGCGACACCGCTGCGCCCGGCGCCCCGTTTCCCGAAGGCGTGTACCGGGCGGACCTTCCTGCGGCCTACCTCGTTTCCAAAGGCTTGACCGAGGACGATGCGTTCGGCAACGGCGGTATTCAAACGTTGACGTTCAAAGACGGGCGCTTCTTGGCCGAGACCGACAGCCCAGCGAACCCACCGGCGTGCGGCGGCACCTTCGCCGTCGAGGCCGAACGCGTCGTTCTCAACGCCGACGCCGTCGCAAGCTGCGGGACGGCGGCCGGTGACATGCTCTTCAGCGCCACATGGGTACTGAAGAAGGGTGAGCTGCATTTCGCTGCGATCAGCTCCGGGGGACGCGAGGATTCCTTTGCGAGGGCCTACTGGGGCGCCAAGCCCTGGAAGAAGATCCGCTGACGCCCGACTCAGCGCGCCTCGTCGCCAATCGGAAGGTCGGCGACGAGGCGGGTCCCCCGTCCCGGTGGACTCTCGATGCGGAACGTCCCGCCGAGGGCGTCGACGCGGTCGCCCAAGCCGCGAAGTCCCGTCCCGCCGGCAGGATCGGCGCCACCGGGCCCGTCGTCGGAGATGATTAGCCGTACCCCGTCCGAGCGTCGCGAGATGTCGATGGTGACGTTCGAGGCGGGGCCGTGCTTGGCTGTGTTCGCGAGGGCTTCGGCGCAGACGAAGTACACCGCGGCCTCGACTTCCCGCGCGAATCGCCCCGGGACGACTCGAAGCTCGACCGGCACCGGGCCATCCTCAGCGAGCCCTGCCAGTGCAAGGAGGAGGCCGGCCTCGATCAGTGCGCGCGGGTGAAGCCCGCTGCCGAGTTGTCGCAGCTCGTCGAGCGTGCCCGCGAGCTGGCGCTCGGCGCGCTCCAGATGCTCGTGGGCGACACTGCCCGTCCGCGGGGACACACGCCGCAATGTCTCCGCGAGTGACGCGAGGCGTCGCTGCGGTCCGGCGTGCAACCTGGCTGCGAGTCGCCGACGCTCATCGTCGGCGACCACCACGAGGCGACGACGCGAATCGGTCAGCTCACGGACCTGCGTGCCGATCTCGGCCTGCAGGGAGTTGTTCGACGAGAACAGCCGCGTCGCCGAGGCCACCGCGTTCACGAGGGAGGAGTCTCCAAGGACCGCAGCGTCGTGAACCAGAATGGCGTGGGGGGTCCCCTCCCGTGTCACCGGCGTTGCCGAGCGACCCGTGCCCGGCCCAGGCAGCTCGAGCGCGCCGCCCGACTCGTCGACATAGGCACCCGCCTGTGCCGACCAGTAGCCGATCTGGAGCGTTGGGTCGCCGAGCGTGCGAGCGAGCGCCGCGCGGAGCGTCAGTGACCGCGATTCCCCCAACTCCACGACGAGATCCGCGACGACGGTCGCGGCCGGTCCACTCGCGCGGACGGCGAGCATGACCGCGAGGATCGCGAGGACCGCCTGGTAGACGAGCAGCGCCGGCTCGACTGCGTCACCCGAGGAGACGACGAGGCGCGCGATCGCCCCGCCGGCCAACGCGACCGCGATGAGAGTCGTTGCCTGCAGGGCCATCATCCGTTCAGTGCGTGCGCGTCCCGTCGCGCGGGACCACCCCCGTACGGTGACCGCCAGGAGCGCCGCGGCGAGGATGATCGCGGCGGTTTCGCTGCGCCACACGGGCGGGGCGACCGCCGCTCCATAGCCGATTGTCACCGCGGCGACGTCCAAACCGCACCGCGGACGGAGCATCGGGAAAACGAGCAGAAGGTGGACGAGTGGCCCGCGGTGGAGGTAGAGCAGATCGTCGGCGACGCTTCCGAGAAACCAGGCGACGCCGGTCGCCACGAGGAGCATGCCCACGCCCCGGTTCCGCCGCCAGGCGTGCACGCCACCGCCGGTGAACAGGAGACCGACTATCAGATCGGGGACCCAATGTCTCGCATCGTCCCATTCGAAGGCAACCGACTCCGCCAGGAGCCCCAGCGCCACCGCGGCCATCAGGATGAGAAGGTCAAGCCGCCGGGACCGGGTGGTCATCCGACGAGCGCGGTGAGTGCCGTGCCGGAGAGGGCGCGCTTGGGGATGAATCCCCGCGCCGGCGACGTCGCGATGCGCGACCCGTACGCGCCCGCCTCACGGCTTGAGATCAGCACGACTGCGGGCGGTGCGTGGCCTGCGGCGAGTCGCTCGGCGACGGCGAAACCATCGAGACCGGGCAACTGGATGTCGAGCAGCACCACGTCCGGGGCCAGCAGCCCAGCCTGTGCGATCGCCCCGGGCCCGTCGGCGGCATCCCCGACGACTGTGAACCCCTCCGCCTCCAGGAGCGCTCGAGCCGACTCGCGAAAGCCTGCGTGATCGTCGACGATCAGGACGGATACGGGCATTGCCACGCATCGTGACAGAGGGGATCCGGCCCCGCATTGTGGCCAGCCTCAGCCTGGATGCATCGTCAAGAGTGGATGCGGGGCGTGCGGGCGCCGAGCCAGGCGGGGTGCGGATGGATCCCGCGCACCGCGCACACGATGTCCGCGCGGGTTGCGAGCCGGAGTCAATGAACGCTCAGGTCGGTGTGGCGGGCAAGGGTGTCGAAGTCGCGGTCGGCGTGCAGAACGGGGACGTCGGCCCGGATCGCGATCGCGGCGACGAGGCAGTCCATCAGCCTGCGAACCTTGACTGCGTGCGAGAGGTCGCACCGGTCGCCGATCCCGGCCGTGACGATCAGATGCCGCTGCCCCCGTTGAGACCGAGGATGCCGGCGATCTCCTGCTGGGCGGTCGGCAGGCAGTCGCCGTCCTCGCGCGTCCGGATTTGCGGCTCGCGGCCGTCGCGCAGGTCGGCGATGTCCTGCTCGAGTTCGGTGACCCGCCGC
>JANMDV010000127.1:0-1657 GCA_031376485.1 Actinomycetota bacterium | reverse complement strand
TTTCGCTCGCCATCCAGCCCAGCAGTTACTTTTGCGCGAACCCTTAATTTCGATTGCGAGCACCCGTCCGTCCGGCGCCTCGGCGATCAGATCGACCTGACGCCGACCGTGTTCTTCGCGCAGGTGGAAGAAACCCGGCGCGATCTTGGACACCTCGCGTTCGGGTCGCAACTCGGCGAGCACAACGTCTCGATGGGCCGGCCCAGTACATCGCCGTTGCGCAACGCGGCCATCTGGTCGACGCCGACCAACCGGTCCCACCACCAGCACCGCCGGGACGCTGAGCAACAGCTCGTCAAGGAGACCATCGGTCAACCGCGGGACATATCCATGCTGCGACATCAGATACGCAGGTTCGCGCTTTACGACGCACGTCAATAGCGTTTTGCGACACTCCTGGCGAGCGATCTGCGGCACCGCGGGCAAGCGTTGTACGACACTCTCAAGGAGCGCCGGTCATGACGAAGGGAGACACAAGCGCGCATTCGGGCATCATCTCCCTGAAGCCCAATGCCTGCAACGACCCTCGCAATCCCCCTCACCGTCGTCGGCGGCTTCCTCGGCGCGGGAAAGACGACCCTGCTGAACCGACTGCTGCAGACGAGCGACCGCCGCATCGCGGTCCTGGTCAACGATTTCGGTGTGATCAACATCGACGCGGAGCTGGTGCGCTCGCGCGACGGCGAGACGATCAGCCTGACCAATGGCTGCATCTGCTGCGGGTTGAGCGGCGAGTTCATGTTCGCGTTGGCCGGCCTGCGTGACCGAGACGATCCTCCGGAGCACGTGGTCGTCGAGGCGAGCGGCATCGGGGACCCGGCCGTGATCGCCCAGTACGCGGACATGCCCGGCTACCGCCGTGACGCGGCCATCGTCGTGGTGGACGCGGAGACCGTCTTGGCGCGGGCGACCGACGTCCAGCTCGGCCCCCAGGTCGCCGGGCAACTTCGCGCAGCCGATCTGATCGTCCTCAACAAGTGCGACCTGGTGAACACGGCCGCCTTGCAGGACACACGCGCATGGCTCCATGAAGCCTTCCCGTTCGCCGGCATCGTCGATGCATTCTTCGGCGAGGTGGCGGCCGATGTCGTGCTCGGGGCACGCGAAGGCGCGTCCGTGCGCGCGTCCCCTGACGCTCCCCTTGCCGGGCTCGAGCACGGCGACGCCCACCCCGCCTACGCGACTTGGAGCTGGGCCGGTGGCGCGCCGCTTGACGGCAAAGCGCTGTGCGAGGCTCTGGTCGGTCTGCCGGAAGGGGTATTGCGCATCAAGGGCATCCTGCACCTGCGCGAGGACCTCGCGCACCGGTACGTCCTGCAACTCGTCGGGCGGCGCGGGGACATCGAGCGGAGTCGGCCGTGGGACACGGAGACGCCAGGCTCACGCCTTGTGGTGATCGGGCTTCCGGAGTCGATCGATCCGACCGGGCTCAATGCGATCATGACACGCCTGACCACAGAAGGTTGAGGGCCCGATGGCACACACGCGACGGACGTTCACTGAGCTTCGACGCGTATTTGACGGGCGCGTCGGGCTCGTGCGCCACGACATGGGCATCTCGGGTTTCGGGGTGCAGCTCTTCGACTTTCGCCCCGGTGACGACGGGCCGCCGAGGCACGACGAGGCGTCGACCGGGCAGGAGGAACTCTATGTCGGG
>JANMDV010000108.1:0-17823 GCA_031376485.1 Actinomycetota bacterium | reverse complement strand
CGCCGCTCGTGCCATTGGACGGTGTCCCAGCCCTCCCAGGTGAAGCCCGTGGTAGGAAGGAGCGGTTCGCCCTCGACCGCGACCGAGATGCCGAGCCTGTCGATCTTGCGGGTCGTGACGGTCTTTCTGTCGTCCAGATTCGGCGTCACGACATACAGGCGGTGCGTCGACGGGTCGGCGAACGTCATCATCGACCACGGGAGGGCGATCTCGAGCACATCCCCATCGCCGTCGATCAGATGGCGGTCGTCGAACGCCGGGCTGGCCGGATCAGTGGTGCCCCACGGCATCAGCGATGCATCGCGAATCTCGGTCGGGTTCATGCGGCCGCTGGGGCGGAGGGCGTAGGGGTAGTTGAGGATCTGGCGGACAGGTCGCCACGCGCCGCTTCCGGGCTGGATGTCGGCCAACTTCGTCGGGATGTAGTTCTTCGATTTGGCCGAGAATCCGCCGAACCGGATCCCCAGGGCCTCGATCCATGCGGCGTGATGCATGCGGGCCTCGCCATTGTCGATGACGACGGCCATCTCGGCCTCCGGGTCGACACCGGGGAGTCCCGGGAGCCCCTTGTTGCCGCCCGGACGGGCGTTCAATCCCAGCACGATGCGCTTGCGCTTCCACAACTCCGAGGTGACCTTGAGACGCAGGTAGACGTTCTCCGCGTCGCTTGTCGCCGACACGTCCGTCACCGAGGCCGTGCCGCGCGCGATCGACGGGAACTGCCACTCGTCGTCCTTACCGTCCAGGACGACCACGTCACTGGAGCCGGGCTCGGCGGCGATGATCCCGAAGTGCTCCTCGTTCGTGAACACATTGCGCCACATCGCCCGGTTTCGGTGTGGAAGCTCGTAGTCGAGGGTGTTCCAGGTGAACTTGAACCACTCGTCGAGCCACGTGAACACGATGCCGCCCGCCAGCCCCTCGTCCTTGAGGTCGTCCATCATGTCGACGACGTTCGCGGCGGCCTCCTGCTCGCTCTGGCAGCCCTGATTTCGTTGGCGCATCGGCCCATAGTGGGCGCAGCCGAGCGAGGTGGGCTGGCCGAACTCGGTGATCATCAACGGCATGCCCTTGTGGTGCTGTTTGAGGTCCTGGATGAACCCCGCATACGGGTCGATCTTGTTGTCTCGGGGGCGTCGATAGGTCTGGTAGTTCGCCTGCCAGCGCAAAAATTCTGGATAGTACGGATATGCGTGGAAGCTGGCGAAGTACCCAGCCGGCCATGCAGGCGTCGCCTCGAGGTGGGTAGCGTCGATCGAGACGAGGTCCTCTGAGGCAAGCGGCTCCTCGGGATGGCTGAGCGGATCGGTCGTGTCCCAGTTGGTGAACGTCATGGGAACGCTCCAACCGCGCTCGGCTTGCAGCTCGGCCAGATAGTCCAGGTGAGAGCCGATCCAGTTCTCCATCGCTGTGGCACCCGACTTCGCCCGGAAGTACTTGCCGCGAAAGGGCGGCATCCCGCGATGCTTCGTGTCGGTCTTGTCGGACGACTCCGGATCCCACTCGATTCCAAACGACCACCCCATGAGCCATGGCCTGATGTCCGACGTGTAGATGCCGCCGGCGTGTCCGGGGAGCTTCTCGATCACGGCGTCGCCGGACACGGCCGCGACGGCGTCCTTGATCTCCTTCCTCTGCGCCTGGACCACCTTGGAGTCCCACGCATCGTCGACCTCGTAAAAGCGTTCCTCCTCCGGTATCCAGATTCCATGCAACACGTAGATGGGTTTGGTCGGGTTCTTGAGATTGAACTCGCGCAGCGCGTCGTAGAACGACGGCCCCAAGATCGTGTAGATGCGGACGACAGTCACCCCGAGCTCTGACATCTCGGCGAACCACCGGTCGTAGTCAGGGCGCGTGGCGGCCACGGCCCCCGGTTCGTGACCCGGGATGCTCGATCCCAGGTTGACGCCTGCCCAGAACATCGGCGCGAACGCGCCGTTGACGTACGGCCGGATCTCCTCGCCGATGACTTTTGCGGGTAACTTGAGACCCGCCTGGACCGCGCGCGGCGGTGGCGGTGGAAGCGGTGGCTTCGCGGTCGGGACAGCCGGGGGGTCGGTTGTGAAGAACGGGACGAACGTCGCGCCGGCCGAGACGACCCCGGCGAGCAGGAACATCCCCACCCAGACTCCGATGTACGCAAACTGCGCGGCCCGCTCACTGAGGCGCGAGAACACGCCCCGACGCGTGTGCCTCGGACGTTGGTCGCTCACGGTACGGCGAGCATTGGCGCCGGCTCGTGCGGGCTATGGGAGGAAGGGAGGGCCACGCTCCCTGTATGTCGACCTGTAGGACCCGGAACTTGAACCGTCGGTCGAGGGTGAATCGGTTTCGCACGACGACTTCGCAGTGTCCGAGCGGCCCAGAAAATAGCCACTTGGCACCGGCCGCGACGGCCAATCGTTACATGTAGTGAACGAGTACTGTCACAGAGACGACACACATCGGTGCTCGTTTGTCACACTGCGCGGGGCGAGCGGCAACGGCAAATCGACTCACAACGGGCTTCTGAAGCATGCTCGGGACGGGGTGGCGCGCCAGGCGCGCCATGCGGGATGCCGATGCGGTTCAGGTCAGCGGGATGAGGTGCGCGGTGACGCCGTCGGCGGTGACGTCGAGTACGCCGACGTGGCGGTGCATCGCGTCGGCCCCGAGCTGCGTGCGGTAGGTGCGGACCCATCGGTCCGCGATGCCTTGCCAACCGGTGCCCGGCACCCGGTGGCCCTCCAGGCTGCCCCATGGGCAGACGGCGCCGGGCGAGAATATGAGCGTGTCGTCGACATGGGTGATGAGCGGTTCGTGCCAGTGGCCGTAGACCAGGCAGTCGACCGGGCCGAGGCGTCGCAGGAGCGAGTGATGCAGGCCCGCTCGCCAACGGAGCTTGCCGCGGGTCAGCACGTTGACGACCACCACCGCCAGGTCGAGCAGGTACGAGCGACGGCCGTGGATCAGGCCGATGCGCCGACCCTCCACCGTGACGACCGTCTGCCGCGGAAGCTCCAGTCCGTCGAGCTGGTCGTGATCGCCGCGCACCGCGACGACCGGGGCGATCCGTGCGAGCTCATCCAGCACCCATGGCCGTGAGATGTCTCCCGCGTGGAGTATCAGTTGGCAGCCGGCGAGCGCAGCGAAGATCTGGGGTGGCAGCGCGTCCAGGTACTCCCCGACGTGCGAATCCGCAACGACGCCGACCCTTGTCACGACGCTATCCCAGGTACCTGGCGCGCTCTGCTGCGGCAGCGGCGCCCAGGTCCACCAGGCGCTCGACCAGGTCGGTATAGGCGATGCCGGTCGCTTCGAACAGCTTGGCGAACACGCTCGTCGGGGTGAACCCCGGGATCGTGTTGACTTCGAGCACGCGCACGTCCCCGCCGGCCTCGACAAAGAAGTCCACTCGCGCCATGCCCGCACAGCCGATCGCGGTAAACGCCAGTCGGGCGATGTCCTGAAGCCGCAACGTGGTCTCGGCCGGCAGGTCGGCCGGGACCGTCAGCCGCATGCGGTCGGGCAGGTACTTGGTGTCGTAGTCATACCACTCGCTGTCATAGCCGATCTCGCCGACCGGCGAGATCGCCACGTCCTCGTTGCCGAGCACGCCGACTTCGACTTCGCGCCCCACCATGCCGCGCTCCACCAGGACCTTCGGGTCGTGCTGCAGGGCGAGTTCCACTGCTGCGTCAAGCTCCTGCGCCTCGGCAACCCGCGATATGCCGACGCTCGAGCCGAGCCGCGCCGGCTTGGTGAACACCGGGTAGCCCAGCGTGTCGGCGACTTCGGACCTGACCGCGTCACGTTCGTCGCGCCACCGGGCCGCCGTGACGACCGTGGACTCCACGACCGGGATGTCATGGGTGCGCGCGACGCTCTTGAACAGGGTCTTGTCCATGGCGATGGCGGATGCCCCGACTCCCGCGCCGACGTAGGCGACACCGGCGATCTCGCACAGCCCCTGCACCGTTCCGTCCTCGCCGAACGGCCCGTGCAGCGCCGGGAACACGACGTCCACCAGCCGGGACGGGCTGCCGTCGAGCGCGGCCAGCACCCCTGTCGCGCCGGACCCGGGGATGAGCGCGACCGGCGCCCCGTCCAGCGTCCACTCGCCGTCGCGTCCGATCAACACCGGCATGACCTCGTAGCGCTCCGGGTCGAGCGACTTGGCGACGCTCGCGCCCGAGACGAGCGAGACCTCGTGCTCGCTGCTTCGCCCGCCCATCAGGACGGCAACCCTGCGGCGCGCGCTCACGGGGCGGGGACGTCCGGCTGCGCGCCCGGATCAACGGGCGCGGCCGCCGGGCCTGACGAGACCACGATGACGGGGGTCGTCGTCGTCGGATCCACCTGGGTGTTCGGCGCGGGGAATTGCCGGATGACCGTGCCTTCGGGCGCGCTGTCGGGCTCCGTGTTGGATGTCGGATCTGCGAATCCGGCGTCACGCAGCTTCTGGCGTGCGGCCTCGAAGCCGTTGCCGGTCACGTCGGGCATCGTGATCGTGGTGGACGTGGGTGCCTTTGCCACGACGATGTTGACCGCGCTGCCTCTGGGTGTCCTTCCGCCTCGCGGATCCTGCGCGAGGACGGTTCCCGGCGAGCGCTTCGTGGTCTCCCGTGTCCGGACGTTGCCCAGCTCGAGCCCGGCCTCCTCCAGAAGTCGCTTGGCTTCGCCCTCGTTCTCGCGCACCACATCCGGGACGTCGACCAGGTCCTGGCCTTTGCTGACCGACAGCGTGACCGTGGTGCCCCGGTCGATCGTCTCTCCGGCGCCCCGATTCTGCCCGACGACCTCGTCGACCGGCTTGTCGCTGAACACGTCCTCCCTCACGGGGACGAAGTTCGCCTGGCGCAGCTCGCTCGCCGCATCGTCGTATATCTTGCCGACGAGGTTTGGCACTTCGCCGGTCTCGGGGCCCGAGCTGACGAACAGGGTGATCGTCTCGCCCTTCGCCACCTTGGTGCCCTCACCGGGATCCGTCTCGATGGCCTTACCCCGGGTGGTCGTGGCGTCGATGCGCTGCTCGGGATCGACCTCGAAGCCGGCGTTGCGAAGTGCGGTGGTCGCGCCGGCTTCGGTTTGACCGGCCACCTGTGGGACAGGGACCTTGGCCGCGCGCCCGATGTCGGTGAACAAAAACGCCGCGGCTGCCCCCGCCAGCAGGAGCAGCGCGAGGAGCGCGATCAGGATCGGGCCGCGACGGCGACGGCGTGGTGGGGGTGGTGGCATCGAGTTCTGTCGAGGGGCGACCCGGGTGGCCGCCGTGTGCTGGGCAATGATGCGGGTCGTCGCGGGGGACTCGACCGCGGCGAGCACCTGGGTGGCGTCCTCGACCGGCTCGGGCAGCGTCGGTCGCACCGCCAAAAGGGCGTCGGTGAACTCCTCGGCCGTGCGGTACCGGCTCCCCGGGCGCTTCTGGAGCGCCTTCATAACGATGTCGTTGAGCTGCGGCGGGATCTGCGGGACGAGTACGCGCGGGGCGACCGGCACCTCGTTGATCTGCCGCATCGCGATCGCCACCGGCTTCTCGCCGTCGAATGGCACGCGCCCGGTCAACAACTCGTACAGCACGATGCCCACCGAGTAGCAGTCGCTGGCGGTCGTCACATCCTCGCCGCGCGCCTGCTCGGGTGACAGATACTGGGCGGTGCCGATGACCGAGCCGACGTCGGTCATGCCCGCGTCGTCGCCCGCGCGAGCGATGCCGAAGTCCGTGACCTTCAAGTGCCCGTCCTCTGCGATCAGGACGTTCTGCGGCTTGATGTCGCGGTGGATGACGTTGCGCCGGTGCGCTGCCGAGAGCGCGGCGAGCACCTGCAGGGCGGCGTCGACCGCCTGGCGCGGGGCGAGCGCGCCCCGTTGGCGGATGACGGCCTTCAGGTCTGGGCCGGGCAGGTGCTCCATGACGATGTAGTAGCTGCCCTCGGCCTCACCCCGGTCGAACACGGTCACGATGTTGGGGTGCGACAACCCGGCGGCGGCCGAGGCCTCGCGGCGAAACCGCTCGACAAAGTCCGGGTCCGAGGCGTACCGCTCGGCCAGGATCTTGACCGCGACCTGTCGGTCAAGCAGCCGGTCGTGTGCGAGCCACACCTTGGCCATGCCCCCGGCGCCGATGGGCTTCTCGAGCTGGTACCGGCCGCCGACGACCGCGCCTGGCTCAACGGTCGCCATCAGCGCGCAACCTCGACGGCAGCGCGCATGACGCGTCCGGCGATCGGTGCGGCCACGACCCCGCCGGTACCGGTGGTGTCCTCGACCAGGACGGCGATCGCGATCACCGGGTCGCTTGCGGGGGCGAATCCGATGAACCAGGCTTGGTTTCGACTGGCGGCGCCGCTTTCGGCGGTGCCGGTCTTCCCCGACACCTCGAGGCCGGTCAGCGCTGCGGCGGTTCCTGTGCCCTCACGTACCACGGAGCGCATCATCGCCGATAGCGCGGAGGCTACGTCCGGCGTGGTGACCCGCCGCAACGTCTCTGGCCGTCCCTCGCGCACCACGTCACCACCGCGGTCGCGGATCTGGTCGACCAGGAACGGCCGACGCAACTCGCCCCCGTTGGCGATCGCGGCGGCCACCAGTGCCATCTGCAGCGGCGTCGCGGCCAGACGCTCTTGCCCGATCGCGACGCGCGGTGTGTCCATTCCCTGCTCGCCGTTTGGCAGCAGCTTGCCGCCGTCGAATCGCCCCGAGGCCACCAGCATCCCCGAGGGCAAGTCGCGCAGCACCGGATCTTCGCCAAAACCGAACGCGGTCATCGTCTCGCCCAGTTGCTGCGGGCCGAGCTCCTGCCCGATGCGCGCGAACGTGGTGTTGATCGACTTGGTCAGGGCCGTTTCGAGCGTGTGCGCGCCAAACCGTGCGCCACCGAAGTTGGTGATGGCCTGCCCGTTCTGCACGAACCGGCCCGTGTCGACGAACCGTGAGGTGGCGGTGTAAGTGCCGCTCTCAAGCGCCGAGGTCGCCGTGACGACCTTGAACGTCGAGCCCGGCGGCTGGCGGCTCTGGGTCGGGCGCGCCAAGAGGGGGGCACCCGGACGGCCGCGGACCGCCGCGAAATCCCCGGTGACGTCGTTGAGGTTGAACGTCGGTCCCGACGCCATCGCGATGATCGCGCCCGACCGCGGGTCCAGTGCCACCACGGCGCCCGCCTGTCCCTCGAGGGCGTTGACCGCGACCTGTTGCACGCGGGTGTCCAGGGTCAGGTGGACATTGGCGCCGCGCTTGTCGGCCAGGTTGAGCCGGCGAAGCAGCGGTTCGGCACCGTAGCTTCCCACCAGGTACCGGTCGAAGGCGGCCTCGATGCCGGTGCGTCCGAGCTCGGGCGTGGCGTACCCGACGACATGGGGCGCCAGCGCTCCCTGTGGATAGGCCCGCCGGTACACACGCTGCCCGCGCACCTTCGTCTGGACGCTGCGGGCCAGCAGCTTGCCGTCGGCGCTGATGATCGCGCCGCGGTCGATGCGACGCTCCTTCTCGGCCACGTACGGGTTGCCGCCGCGCTTCTCGAGCTCACCCGCGGCGACAACCTGCCACCACCCCAAAAACCCGGCAAGCAGCGCGAAGCCGACGACGACCGACAGGTACAGGCGTCTGATGGAGCGGTTCACGCGCCACCCGTCCGTGCGGGCGAGCGGCTGCGATGGCTCATGACCAGCAGCAACGCGATCAGCCCGAAGTTGGTGACGACGCTCGATCCGCCGTAGCTCATGAACGGCAGCGTCACCCCGGTCAGCGGCACGAGCCGGACGATGCCCGCGATGATCAGGAACGCCTGGAACGCCAGCACCGCCGTCAACCCGCCCGCCAAGAGCTTGGAGAAGCCGTCGTTGGACTGGGCGGCGATGACGAACCCGCGGTAGGCGACCAGCACGAACACCAACAACACGCCGATCGCCCCGACGTACCCCAGTTCGCTGGCGATCGCGCTGAAGATGAAGTCGGTGCGAAGCTCGGGGATCAGCGGCCCGCCGTCGGCCGACACCAGGAAACCCCGCCCCAAACCGGGGCCGACGATGCCGCCGTCGCCGAGGGCGTAGAGCGACTGCACCATCTGGAAGCCCAGGTCGCGCGGATGGTCGAACGGCGACAGCCATCCGGTGACCCGGTCTTGGATGCGCGGCACGGCCAGGTACACCAGCACCGAGCCGACGGCGAACGTCGCGAGCCCTGCCGCGGGGTAGGCGACGCGCCCTGTGGCCAGGTACAGCATCGCCAGGAAGACGCCGACGAACAGGAGCGCGGTGCCGAAATCGTTGAGCACGACGACCGCCGCCAGGGCCAAGCCGACGAACACGAGTACCGGCGCCAGGTGGCGAAGTGGCGGGACGGGAACGCCCAGCATGCGGCTGGTGGGGATGGCCAGCACCTCGCGCCGGTCGCGCAGGTACCCGGCCAGGAAGATCACGATCAGGACCTTGGCGAGCTCGCCCAACTGGATCGTCTGGCCGCCGCCGATCGATATCCACAGCTTGGCCCCGTTGATCCTGGTGCCGAACAGCATCGTGACGACCAACAGGCCGACCGCGCTCAACCCGATGAGGTAGCTGTAGTTCTGCAACACGCGGTGGTCGCGGACGAGCACCAGGACCGCGATGAAGACGGCGGCGCCCACCACGATCCAAATCGCCTGATCGGCCGCCAGGTCCGGATCGATGCGGCTCAACTCGACCAGCCCGATCGCGACCAGCACGCCGACGAGCGGCAACAGATACGGGTCGGCGTTCGGTGTCAGAAAGCGCAGCGCGACGTGCATCAGCACAAACACGCCGATGATGGCCCCGGCGGCGGGCAGCGGTCCCAAGTCGAGGCCGCCCGCCTGGGCCGATGCGACCGATGCGGCTCCCAACAGGCCGATCAGGGCGGGCGCGATCAGGAACCCGGCTTCGCGGGTGCGTCGGGAGGTCATGGCGCGGCGGTGCGCGTGGGCGTCTGGGGCGCAGCCGGCGGCGGGACGGTGATCTCAGGGACGACCGGAAGCCCGAATCGCCAGATCAGATCGACCGCGTGGCGGACAGCATCACCCTGCCCGCGTGCCGATCGCCCCAACGCCTGGGGATCGACCGTGCTGACCTGGGCGGCGTCGACACCGGTGTCACCCCACTTCGCGAACAGGGTCAGGGGCCCAAGCTCCAGGGGCGCGCCGTGGTAGACCCGAACGGTCTGGCCCTGCGCCCCGTCGACGAAGTACGTGCGCGAACCGATCCACGCACCGAGCGCGCCCAGCATCAGCACGCCGATCGTCGTCAGCCCGACCGCCCGACGAAGCCGCGGTCCGTGGCCGAGTGCGGTCGGCTCCAGCACGACCGGCGTTCGCATGCTCTTGGGTGCGGGTGCGGGTTCGGGGGGCGGTGGAATGTGGAGCGGCTGCGTCGAATCGGTCACGACGGCGAGGTCGGTCGTATCGCCGGGGGCCACGCCATCGGGTCCGGAGAACCGCGCCAGCACCACCGTGATGTTGTCCGTGCCACCGCGTTCGAGCGCCGCGGTCACCAGGCCGTCGACGGCCTGACGCAGACCCGGAGCCTGGGCGATCGTGTGCGCGATCTCCTCGTCGCGTACGAGTGACGAGAGCCCGTCGCTGCACAGCAAGATCATGTCGCCGTCAGAGAGTGGGACGCGAAACTCGTCGACCTCGACGACGGGCTCGGCGCCGAGGGCGCGGGTGATGATGTTGCGCGAGCGGTGCCGCTCGGCCTCCTCGGGAAGCAGTTGTCCCTGCCGGACCATCTCGGCGACGACGGAGTGATCGTCAGTCAGCTGACGCAGCTCGCCTTGGCGATACAGGTAGCCCCGGGAGTCGCCGACATGCACGATCGTCGCCTGTTCTCCGTCAAACAGCGCCGCGGTCGCGGTGGTGCCCATCCCGGCGCGGTCGCTGTCGTCATCGGCTGCCGACCGGATGCGACGGTTGGCCTCGACGAGTGCGTCGTGCAGTTGTTGCGGCGTGGCGTGGTCGTCCAGTGCGGCCAGGGTCTCGACGGTGATCTGGGCGGCGACCTCACCTGCCTTCGCGCCCCCCATGCCGTCGGCGACGGCCAGGAGCGGCGGCCGGGCCAGATATCGGTCCTCGTTGTGGCTGCGTACGCGTCCCGTGTTGGACGCATGCGCCACCTCGCTCAGACGCAGCGGGCCGGCCACGGCTATTCCTCGTATCGGAAGACTGTTTCGCCCAGGCGGATCTCGTCGTGGACCTTGATCTGCGTCTGCTCGTCGATCCGTCGTCCGTTGACGAACGTCCCGTTGGTCGAGCCGAGATCCTCGATGAAGTAAAAGTGTCCGCGCGGAAAGACGCGCGCATGCATGTGCGACGCGAACTGGTCCGACACCGGGATGCCGCTGCTGCGTGAGCGTCCGAGCGTCATGCCCGCCTCGAGCGGGTACTCCGCGTCGGACGGAAGGGACGGGGATCGCGATACGATGAGCTTGGGCGTGATGTTCTGTGACAGTTCGAACACCGGGCCGGTCGGCCGCTCGCGCGACGTGCCCTGGGCGGGTGGGACGGGAATCGGCGGCTGCGGCTGGGGATCGCTGACACGTGGCGCGACGATGGCCTGCCCGCCGGTGTCGCCGCTGTGGACGGGAACCGCTCCCGCCGGTGGCGCAACGACGGGCTCCGCATCATGCAGATCCCGCATCGAGGAGCGCACGATCGACCACACGAACACGAACAGCAAGAGGAGGAATGCCGCCTCGGCGACAAGCAGTCCGGTCTCGGTCACGTCGCGTGCTCCACGATCAGCTCGGTTGTGCCGATCTGGATGCGGTCGCCATGCGCCAGGGCGTGGCGGCGGATGCGCTGTCCGTTGACGATCGTGCCGTTGGTCGAGTTGGAGTCGACGATGAAGTAGTCAAGGCCGATGTGGCGGATCTCTGCGTGCAGGCGGCTGGCGTTGGAGTCCTGGACGACGATGTCGCAGTCGCGGCTTCGGCCCAGCGTGGTGGCACGCTTGCTGAGCGCGAGGCGGCGGCCATCGACCAGGATCGTCATCTCCTCCTGGACGAGTCCTTCGGCGCGTGCCTCGGCGGCCGAAAGGATCTGCGTACCGCTGACCCCGGCCAGCGGCTCGTAGCCGCCGGGTGGCGGCAGCGGCGTCGCCACGGGCGGCGTCGGCACCGGGGGCACCGGCACTGCGTCAGGAACGACTGGAAGTTGCGGCGCAGACACCCGGGCGACCGGAACCGGCTCGTCGCTTGGCGCGGGGGATGGCACCGGGTCGGGCTGTGGTCGCGGCGGTTCGATCGATGGTGGTTCGGCGACGGGCGGGGGCTCGTGCGCGTCCGGCACTGCGACGGGCTCCGGGAGCGGCTCCGCGACGGGGGGATCAGTCGCTGCGGGCTCCCCGTCGGGTGGGGGCGTCGCGTCAGCCTCAACCGGCAGCGGGTCGAGCGGCTGGGACCCGGTCGCGGGCAGTTCATCCGCGATCACACCTTCGGGGCCGACCTCGATGTCCGACTCGAGCAACGGATCCGGCTCGTCCACCGGCACATCCGCCGCGACGGGCACCCCATCGTCAGAGGGATCTGCGTCAGATGGCGCTGCGGCGACCGGCAGCGGGAGCGGTGCGGGGTCGGGCAGGTCCGGCGAGGCGGCGTCGACCTCGACCGGCGTCTCGACCGGTGGGTCGACGACGCGGCAGGCGATGCCGTACTCGCCCACACGAAGGTCGGTGTCGGCCTCGAGCGTCACCATGGGTTGCGACAACAGCGTCAAGCCCTCGTGGCGTGCGCGCTCGCTCAGGTAGACGCCGAGTTCGGTCGTCAACGACGCCTCGAACGACGCGAACCGGTTGCGGTCGGTCGGGGAGAGGTAGACGACGTACTCGTTGGGGACGTAGACGCGTGAGACCGACACGGTCTTGTGGTCCTCCATCTCACGCGCAAGCTTGCGCGCCAGCTCCACCGGCTCCACGTGCCCGCGGAACAGGCGGCCGAAGACCCGCTCGACGAATCCTCCGATCGTGTCCTCCACGTTGCGTAGTGCGCTCATGAGGCCGGCAGTCGTTCCACAGTGACGTTTCGGAGTGTGACAGTTCTTCGCCGGTCTGCCGCGAAGCGCAGTCGCCGCCATGGGCCGGCTGCCCAAGCCGCGACGAGTATACCGCCGGGAATAAACGCGCCTGCAGCGGATTCGACGCTCCCGCCGCCCGCACGCACCCCGAGGACGAGCGCCACGATCCACACGGAGACGCCCACCGCGCGCGGTACGCCACGACGCAGGCGCACAATGGCCGGCATCACCAAGGCTGCGGCGACGAGCACGCCCGCCGCGATCGCCACTGCGGGACGGGTCTGCAGTGGCTCACCGACGCGTTGGACCACCGCCAACGGCGAGACCACGCCGTCGAGTTCGCCCCACGTGCTCGTTAACCGGCCTCCGTCCACGGCGGGATCGGCACCTGCGACCGCCTGCCATGCCAACGTCGTTGCAAGTCCTGTCACGGCCGCCCAGATCCGCCACCTCCACCCCTGCACGGCACCTGCCACGGCGGCGTAGACGGGCGCAACCCCCAGTGCGGCGAGCACCGGAGCGGCGACCGGCAACATCACGAGTCGGCCGTGTGTGCGCATGGGTGCCAGGGCGACCAGACCGAGTGCCCCGACCAGCATCGCGAGTCCCGGCGAGTGCATGCCGACCACAATGGTGCCGCCGGCCAGCCCGCACAGCGCCGCCGTCCACGGAAAGAACGCGAACGCCAGGGCTGCAACCCCCATCGCGGCGGCGACTCCTCCAAGCTGCACGTCCGAGATGCGGTGCAGCAGCACACCCACAAGGGTCGCACCGGCGACGGCATTTGCGACCTTGGCGATCGTGCCGGCGTGACGGGTGCGCGGCGCGCCCACACCGTCCAGGGACGACCGTGCTTGTGCGCGCAGCGTGTTGGCCAGCCACTCCGGCGTCGGTCGTGCCTGTGGGTCGAGGCTGACGCCGCAGTCAACCGCGCTGCAGAGCGCTGCCGGAAGGTCAGAACGCGCCTGGGCGAGCGGCGGAATGCGCCCGGCTGCGGCGCGACGCAGCGTCTCACCAGGGCTTGCACCGACCAACGGGTTGTGCCCCGCCAGCCCTTCGTACAGGACGAGGCATGCCGAGTAGACGTCGGCGGCCGGGCCGGTCTGGTCGCCGCGGGCCTGTTCGGGCGCCATGTAGGACACCGTTCCGACCAAGCCGCCAATCGTGGTCAGGCCGGCCTCACCGGCGATGCGGGCGATTCCGAAGTCCGTCAATCGGCCACGGCCGGAGTGGTCGACCAGGATGTTGGCCGGCTTGACGTCGCGGTGTGTGACCCCGCGTTGGTGCGCATGGGCGAGTCCGTCCAACACGTCGGCCACGACCTGGATCAACCCGGAGGGGTGTGAGCCCGTCCATCCGTCACGGTTGCGCTCGGCCAGCGACGAGCCCTCGACCAGCTCGCTGACCAGGTAACACGCCGCATTGTCCTCACCGAAGTCCAGCAGCCGGACGATGCCGGGATGCTCCAGGCGCGACGCCGCTCGGACCTCCGCCCCGGCCCGCCTGGCCATCTCGACATCGATCGGGATCTCTTTGACCGCCACATCCTGCGCAGTGCGCACATCAAATGCGCGGTGGACGCGCGACGCGCCGCCACGGCCCAGAAGGCCGCCGATGCGGTAGCGGCCCAAGACCAACCGCTGTTCATTGTCGCGTGCGAGCATGAAAGGAATCCTTCGCCGGCCCCGTGCTACGATCCTGCGACCCTGGATTCAGGCAGGACGCCACGGGCGAGTGGTGAAATTGGTAGACACGCTAGGTTCAGGGTCTAGTGCTCGAAAGAGCTTGGGGGTTCGAGTCCCCCCTCGCCCACTCTGACATCCCGTGATGAACGAGACGACAAACACTGATCGCGGGGAACGTACGGCGCCATGAGCTTCGCCGACGACGAACTGTTCGAAGAGCCTGCCGAGGAGCCCGTGCGCCCGTCCCGCCGATCACGCGGAGGCGGGGGCGCCGGCCGATCGGGTGGCGGTCCCCGCGCGCCACGAGGTGGCGGGACCGGCGGCTCGCCGCTGCAACAACCCCGCGTCCGGGCCATGATCGCGCTGGGGCTGCTGGTCATCGTCGCACTGATCCTGATCAGCACCGTCCGCGGCTGCCAGCGCGACAAGGTCGTGGACTCCTATCGCACGTACCTTGGACAGGCCAACGCAATCGCGACCGAGTCCGAGGGCGTCGGCAAAGAGCTGCGAAAGCTGCTCGACAACGAGGCCTTCAACAAACGTCAAGCGATCATCGCCAAGGTCGCCGCTCTGGCGACCAAGTCGACTGCGTTCGTCGAGCGGGCCAAGAATCTCGATCCGCCGGACCGCCTTGGTGCGCCCAACCGCACCCTCGTGACCGCGCTCGAGTACCGGGCGCAGGGTCTCTCACAGCTTCCCGCGGCGATCGACACGTCGGCCGTCGCCAAGGACATCCCCTCCGCGTCCGCAACGCTGGCGGCGCCCCTCCAGGTCTTGGCGGCCAGTGATGTGATCTACCGCAACTCGTACAAGCTGCCGGCGCAGAATGCGATCCAAGACGACAGGATCAAGGATGCCAACGTCGCGGCGTCCGAATTCTTCCCGGGCAACACGTACGACAAGACGTCGCCGGCCGGCGCCAAGGGCGTGATCGTGAACATCAAGCGCTCGCGGCCGTCCACGGGCTCCGGCGCCGGCACCGGCACCGCAGGCGCCGGATCTGTCCACGGTCTCAGCATCAGCAGCGTCTTCGCGGTGCGGGCCGGCGCGGCGAAGAAACAGTTGATCCCTGGCACGACGACACAACTCGCGCCGAGCGACGACCTGAAGTTCGAGGTCACGATCGACAACGGGGGCGACTTCTCCGAGGCAAACATCGACGTCACGTTCACGTATGTCTCGCCGAGCGATCCGACCGGCATCGTCAAGACGGAGACGATCACCGAGATCGCCGCGGGTGCCCCCGCCGTCTTGACCTTTGCGCTCGAACGCGCCGCGCTGTACCTGGAGGCCCCGAGTTCGATCACGATCAAGGTCACCCCGGTTCCCGAGGAGAAGGTCGAGAGCAACAATACGTTCGAGTACCCGGTCGAGTTCAACGTCCAGTGACCGGGGGGTGACCGGGTCGTGAACGAGGTCGACCTCTGGATGGTCGGTGCGGCAGCAGGCCCCGGCGTGGTGGCCCTCGTCGTCGCCCTCGTATTGTGGGTCAAGCTGCGTCGTGTGCGGGCCGACCAGCGGGTGTTGTTGCCGGACGGCGCGCAGGTGGCGATCGTCGAGCGTCAGGCCGTGCTGGCCCGGGCCGGTGACCGCGTCAACGACCGCCTCGACGACCTTCGCGCAGAGGTGACCCGCCTGATGGAGCACACCAACACGGGCTTGCGGGGCGCACTGCGCTTCCAGGGTGTCGTGCGCTACGACGCCTACCAGGACATGGGCGGGCAGCAATCGTGGTCCATGGCGATCCTGACCGCGGAGCGCACGGGCGCGATCATCACATCGTTGCACGCACGCGACCACGCGCGGGTGTACCTGAAGCAGGTCCACGCCGGGGTTTCGGAGCAGCGGTTGTCACCCGAAGAAGAGCGTGCGCTCGCCGCGGCGATGGCCGACCCGGCGCCGTCGATCACGCCCACGCCGGAGCGGTCATGAGGGTCGGCTACCTGGGGCCGCCGGGAACGTTCGCCGAGGAGGCGCTTCTGCGGCTCGTCGGCCCCGAGCCCGAGCAGACGCTCGTGCCGTTTCCGACCGTCATCGATTGTTTCGAGGCGGTGCGGTCGGGTGCGGTGCCCGAGGCGCTCGTCCCGATCGAAAACTCGATCGAGGGATCGGTCAACCAGACGCTCGATCAGTTGGCGGCCGCTGACGGAGGCATCGCGATCCTGGCGCAGATCGTCCAGCCGGTGCGCCATCACCTGTCCGCCAGACACGAGCGGCCGCTATCGGAAATCACGCGGGTGTTCTCGCATCCTCACGCGACCGCGCAGTGCACCGCGTACCTGCGGAGCGAACTGCCGGGGGTCGAGACGGTTGCGACCAACTCCACCGCCGACGCCGTGCGGATCGTCAGCCAGAGCGACGAGCCCTGGGCGGCCATCGGCACGTTGCGTGCGGCCGACATCTACGGCTGTGCAGTACTGGCCGCCGATATCGAGGATGCACGGGACAACGCGACCCGTTTCATCCTGTTGGGACGCGAGCCGCGTCAGGCCATCGGCCCCGGAGGGTTCATCACGTCGATCATCTGCGTGCCGCCGCGCGACCGCCCCGGGGTGCTCCTCGCCATCCTTCAGGAGTTCGCGATGCGGGCGGTCAACCTGACCAAGCTGGAGAGCCGGCCGACCAAGACCGGCTTGGGCCGCTACCTGTTTTTCATCGACATGGACGGCAGCCGCGAGCGCGACATGGCCGTCGACGCGGCCATCTGCGCCATTGAGGAGCAGGGAGTCGCGCGCGCGGTGTTTCTGGGTTCGTACCCGACGAGCGCGGCTTCCGGCTAACATCCGCTGCGGAAGCGGCCGATCCAGGTCCAAGTCCGGGGGTAGCAAGAGGGTATGGCGCAGCGCGTCTTGGTGCTGAACGCAAGCTACGAACCGATCAACGTCACATCGTTGCACCGGGCGGTCGTCCTCGTCCTGAAAGAAAAGGCCGAGGTGCTGGAGGCCGCGGCGATCCCGATCCGCACCTCGGGAAGCAGCTTCGTAAAACCCCAGGTCATCCGACTGGTGTACCTGGTGCGGGTGCCGCGGTACGAGGCGCGCAAGATCACACGGCGGGCGCTCTTTGCCCGTGACGACTACTCATGCCAGTACTGCGGCTCGTCGGCGCGCCTGACCGTCGACCACGTCGTGCCGCGAAGCCGCGGGGGCGGGTCGGGTTGGGAGAACGTCGTTACGTCCTGCGCCCCGTGCAACTCACGTAAAGGCGATCACCTGCCGGGCGAGATCAAGATGTTCCCCAAGAACAAGCCGCGCCCACCGTCGGCATCGGTGTTCATCACGGTCGCCGCCCCCAAACGACCCAAGTCGTGGGAGCCGTACCTGGCCTCCCTCGCGGCGTAGCCGGGGTCGGGCCCGAGCTTCTGCCCAGGCCCAGGCCTACTTGAGCCGCAGACGGGCGGCCGTCACGGCTGCGGCGTCCTTCTCCTCCTGAAGACGGGCGTCGGCCAAGACGTCGGCGACGGCTGCGGCGGGGATCACGACTGCGCCTGCACCGTCGGCAAAGATCCAGTCCCCCGGCAACACGCCGACCCCGTCGATTTCGACCGGCACGTTCGCGGCGAGTGGTGTCACATCATCGCCCGCAGCCCGCACCGTCTCTCCACCGCAGTAGGCGACCAGATCGAAGCCACCGATCTCCTCCAGGTCACGGAGGCGCCCGTCGGTCATGACTCCGCTGAACCCGGCCGCCTCGATCCGGGCGACCTTCCTGCTCCCGGCGAGGGCCTGGTCGGGGTGGCTGCCTGCCCCCAGCACCAACACGTGTCCGGTCCCTGCCACTGCGGTCAGCAACTGATCGAACCGGTCAGCGTCACTGTGGTGGTCGCGACGGTTGGGGAAGAAGCGGATGGTCGCGGCCTGCCCGAAGAGCACCTCGCCGGGTGTCGGCGTGACCAGGTCTACGATGTGCGCACGGTGGGCGAACCGCTGTGCCATCACGTCGCAGATCGCGGCTGACGAGAGCCCTTCGATGTCATGTTCGTCCTGCGCGGCCACCTGTCCCTCCGTCCGATCGGTCCCGCCATCCTGCCAGGCGACGTGGAGTGCAGTTATCCTGAAGCTGCGCCCTCGTAGCTCAGGGGATAGAGCACAGGTTTCCTAAACCTGGTGTCGCAGGTTCGAATCCTGCCGGGGGTAT
>JANMDV010000061.1:0-19009 GCA_031376485.1 Actinomycetota bacterium | reverse complement strand
TCGCTCGCATCACAGGCGGTCGGCCCTCCCGGCAACAACGTCGAGATGTCCGCGGACGGCCGCACCCTGCGTGACATCGGCAAGAAACTCCTGAACCTCCAACCCCTCGGCACGCAAGCGGTCGCTTCGACCGACAGCCTGCTCGGAGGAACCCTGACGAATGGCCAGGGGCTGACGCAGAGCTACCAATCCCTGGTCGAGCAGGCCTTCGACCCGCAGTGGTGGTCTGCGCCCGACATCAAGCTTTCCGCCAACGGCGCCGTGATCGTCGCACCTGGGACGTCGCCGAACGCAGCCCTTCCGTCCGGCGAGTACTCACTGATGCAGTACAACTGGCCGTTGATCTGGGGACTCGCGATCAACCTGTACGAAGCGACCCTGGTCTCGGACCAGACCCCATTCGACCGGTGGGCGTCCGGCGCCGACCCAACTGCCCTGACGCCGCAGGAGATCGCCGGCCTCGATGTGTTCACGAGCCCGCAGGCGACGTGTTCCGGGTGCCACAGCGGTGCCGAGATGACGCGGGCCTCGCTCAGCAACGTGGCGGCCATCGGCCCGATTGACAGCGACGGCAAGGGTCACCGCTTCGACACCGGCTTCATGAACGTCGGCGTGCGTCCGCAGGCCGAGGATCTCGGCAACGGCGCGGACCGCGGCGCCGGCCCCTGGTCTGACACCAAGCGCAGCGCCACGCCGTGCAACCAGCCGAGCGACTGCATTGTCGACGGGTCGTTCAAGACGCCGGGCCTGCGCAACGTCGACCTGCAAGCGCCGTACTTCCACACGGGCAGTCAGCTCACGATCGATCAGGTGGTCGACTTCTATAACCGCGGTGGCGACTTCGCGAACCCGAACAAGCACCGTGAGATCGGTGTTCTCGGGCTGTCGCTGACCCAGCGGGTCAACCTGGCCTCGTTCTTGAGGGCACTAACGGACCCGCGTGTGGAGACCCAAAGCGCGCCGTTCGACCATCCCCAGCTCCTCGTGCCGGACGGGCATCAGACGCCGCTGTCCGGTGGACTCGCAGGGGCAGCCGACGCGACGGTGGAGATCCCCGCGACCGGCGCGGCCGGCGGCGCACCGCTTCCGCGCTTCCTTCCGCAACCGCCGCTGACCCTGCCGCCGGCTCCGGTCACGCCACCTGTCGTGACGCCACCCGTCGTAACACCACCTGTGGTGACACCACCTGTCGTGAGACCACCTCTCGTGACACCATCCGTCGTGACATCACCTGTCATCACGTCGGGGACCACGCCGCTGGAAGCGAGGTCGCCGTCCGTCGCCGTCCGACTGGCCGTCACAAAGCTCTTCGTCAAGGTGCGCGTCAAGCAATCCTCGTTGAGGTCCAAGGGCCTTGTCGTCACGCTGAACGTCCCGGCGGGAGCCACAACCGTGCGCCTGCGACTCGTGCGCCTGGTTCGGTCATCCGTGGGTGCGAAGCGCGTTGTCGAGAAGGTCGTCATCGCCAAGCTCGACCGCACGGTCTCCGGCCCCGGCGCGATTCAGATCACGGTTCCGGCCCGACTCATGCGGAACCTCCCGATCGGGCAGTACGTCCTGCGGGCGAGGACCGGCGCGGTCGTCAGCGACCTCGGTCCGATCAGCGCACGCCGGTTCAGCATCGTCCGGTAAGGGTTCACGCAAAAACTACTGCACCGTTTGGCGGCTGCAAACCATCGTGATACGGCGTCGCCGAGATCGCCGTTACCACCAGTAGCGACGAGGCTCGGCGACACCGTCTCACTCGGTTTTCGCTCGCCATCCGGCCCAGCAGTTACTTTTGCGCGAACCCTAAACGGCGCAGCATCGCACCCAAGCGACCCGGCCGAGCGAACCCTCGGCCGGGTCACATCACGTGCCACACTGCCTGTGCAGTCTGCGGTACCTCGACCTCTGACCCGCCCTGGGATTTGTGGAGGCTTCATTCCTTGCCCCCGCCCAACCCTTCGGAATCAACCATCTCGTGAGGTTCGGCTGCGGAGCCTGAGACCGAGTATCAGGAGGCCGAGCAGGGCGGGGATGCCGAGAGCAAGCGGCAGGATCCCACCCGGGTTCAGCGTCCTGCGCTCCGCAACGGCGATGTGGAGGGCCTTTCCCGTCGTGGGTGGACTCACGCTCGGAGGCGGCGAGATGACGGCGACGTAGACGCCGAAGCTCCCGGCGTTGACCGCCTGCATGCTCCATGAGATCGTGGTGGAACCCCCGGCGGGGATCGTGCTGAGGTAGTGGGTTCGTTGCGACGACCAGTCCTCGGGGTCGACGGAGACACCGTCGCGGAGGCTGAGGACGTTGAGGTGAGCGATCAGCCCATCTGCAGCAGTCGCGCTGCGGTTGGTGATCGTCGACCGGAAGGCGAATTTGCCGCCAAGCTCGGTCGAGATCTGAGTGTGATCGAGTGTCACCGAGACTGGGGCCGCGGCACCCGCGGCATGCGCGCCGGTGGCGAGCACCAACGCGGTGATCAGGCTGGCCAGAGTCGACCATGTCGCACGACGTCGGTTCATTCCGAGATACCTCCTCGAAGCCGCATGAAGCGCGTCGCCAGAACCGGCACGGCGGCTGCGAGCACTACGGCGGCCACGATCGGCGAGGCCAGCCAGAGGACGTCCTGACTCCACCCGAAGCCGTCGACGACGATCTTGCCCACGTAGCGCTCGCCCGCGGTGATGGGGTTGACGCGCAGGAGCAGATCTCCGGCCCAACCCCGCTGCGCACCCGAGGGCAGCTGCGTCGGCGCGAAAAGGGCGAGCAAGGCGAACAGACTCAGCGAGAGACTGACGCGATTCGAGGCGGCGAAGAGGCTGACGACGATGCCGAGCGAAGCGAGAAAGACGGCGAGGAGCGTGCCCACCACGAGGCCGGTCGCGAGGGCATCGGCGACAATGCCGACACCGCGACCGAGAAACCAGATGTAGGGCACCGCGATCGCGAACGCCGCCAGCCACAGCGAGAGCGCGGCGACGAGCTTTGCGACCGCGATGTCGCGCCGGGATATGGGGGTCAGAAGCAGGGTCTCGAGCGTGCCGCGTTCGCGTTCGCCGCTGATCGCATCGGCTGCTGCAAGGAGCGAGAGCAAGCCACCGACGGCGATCACAACCTGCAGTGTGAGGTTCACCGATTCGCGCTGCTCAAGGAAATTGAGCGTTGTGTTCGTCGACGCGAGGTACGCGATCACTCCCACGAGGACACTGAAGGCGAAGGTGAGCAGCAGACCCCGACCGCCCATCCACAGGTCCCGGAGCTCCTGCTCGAGTGTGACGGTCCAGCGGGGTGGTTTGGTGCCCGGCTCGGCGTGCTCAGAGGGGGCCATCTCAGCCTGGCTCGGTGATCGCGAGGAACGCGTCGCTCAGGCGCGCACCTTCAAGCTCGAAGGAGTGGATCGCGACGCCTGCGTCGATGAGCGAGCGGACGGCGTCGTTCGGCGACGTGTCGGTCATGTCCTGTCCCGCAGGTACGAACGCGATGATCAACGAGCCGGGTTGACCGTCGGCGCGCTCGACCGTCTCGACCCCGTGCGCGCCGGCGAGGGCGTCGGCCGCTCTCCCGGCCTGCTCCGGCGCGACGCGGAGTCGGGCCGTGCGTGGCGCGCCCGCGCGGCGCGCGACCTCCGACACCGTCCCCTCCGTGACGACGCGGCCACGGTTCAGAATCAGCACGCGCGAACAGTTCTCCTCCACCTCTGCGAGGAGGTGGGTGCTGAGCACGACGGTCGCCCCGCGCTCGCGCGCGATCCTGCGGACGTTGCCGAGGACCTGCCGCTGCCCCGCCGGATCGAGACCGAGGGTCGGCTCGTCGAGGAACACCACGTCCGGTTGGTTGACGAGCGCACGGGCGATGCCGAGGCGCTGACGCATGCCGCGGCTGTACGAGGCGATCAACGACTGGCTGCGATCGGAGAGTCCCACCTCCTCGAGCAGCGCGCGGGCGACCGCACGACCGCTCCCGCGGGAATGGCCATACAGGCGGGCGTGGTAGCGCAGATACTGCTCGCCGGTCTGCCGTTCGGGATAGCCGGCGCTTTCCGGAAGCACGCCGATCCGCCGGCGAATTTCTGCCGGCCGGCTGTGCGGCACGCCGGCCACGGCAAAGCTGCCGTGACTCGGCGCGAGGATCGTGGTGAGGACGCGGATGGCCGTCGTCTTGCCTGCGCCGTTCGGACCGAGCACGCCCACGATCTCACCCGCCTGTACGGCGATGGTGAAGTCCTCGAGGGCGACGAAGGACCCGTACCGCTTCCCGATGCCGTGTGCCTCGATGGCAGCCATCACGCCGAACTCCCGAGCGCGACGAACGACACTCCCCCGGCTCGCCTCATGAGGTCTTGGCGGTGACGGCGCATGTCATCTCCGGTCGAGTGCGTCGGGAGTTCGCCGAGCATCGCCTCGGACAAGCAGGGGGCGAGCACGGTGGCCCGGATGCCCGTTGGCGTGGAGCCTGGTCTCGCGGAGCCGTATCCGCCGCAACGTGTGGCGTCGACCGGGAGCACGACGGGCACCTCGGCCCCGATCAGCGTCCCAGGGAATCGACCGACGGCTGTCGGGGTCAGGTCCGGTCTGAGAACAGGGGTTCATGGAGATCCTTGTCAGCGGTCCGGCCGCGCGAGCAACGGCTTGGTCGACGACGGTACGAGCCCTCTGTGAGACGAAGATGAGAATCGTTTGTGCGTTCCGGACGCCTCAGCACGCCGAACACCGGCCACCCGTCCCCGAGCTCGACGGGTTCGGTGCGGGCATGAGCTGCTCGGTCACGCGCGTCTCGATCTCGGACCGGCGTCCGCGAGGAAACACCTGACGACGGTACGCGGTCAACGTAAACCAACACGGGCGGCGCAACCGCGCTCCGCCTGTGTGCGCCGGCCAAACGCCACCGGGTGTCCGCCACGGCAGCACTTGGGAGAGCCGGGTGGAGCCCGTCCGGCCTGCTCCCCGTGCCTCTCATCTGCCCCTCATTCCGGCGAGTGACACTCGCCAGACGTTGTTCATCCCAGGAGACGGATCGCGATGATGATTCCCAGAAGGCAGTTGTTCGTTTCGACGACAGTGGCGGCGGCATTCGCCGCCGTCCTGTTCGCGTCTGGATGTGGTGGCGCCGCTCGCGCGCCAGCAGCCACGCCCGCCACCGAGGCTCGGTTCGACCGAGCCAATTTTGGCGATCCGGCCACCGGGAGAAACCCCTACTTTCCGCTGAAGCCCGGAACGCAGTGGGTTCGTGAAGGGTCCACGCTCGTCGGCAGCAGAAAAGTCCCGCATCTGGTGACGACCACGGTCACTGATGTGTCTCGAACCATTGACGGTGTACGGACAGTTCTCGTGTTCGACTATGAGCTCGATAGCGGCCAGGTCTCCCAGGAATCCCTCGATTACCTCGCGGAGGACAAGAACGGCAACCTCTGGTATCTCGGCGGCTACACCGAGCAGTTCGAGGGTGGCCGCTTCGTCTCGTCGTTGGACGCATGGCTGAGTGGAGTCAAGGGTGCCAAGGCCGGAATGCTCGTCCAAGCCGACCCGACGGCGGGGACGCCGCCCTACGCCGTCGCGCAACCCGACGCCGATGAAGGTGACATCGCCGAGGTGATCGACGTGGGTGCCAGGTGGTGCGTCCCGTTCAAGTGTTTCGACGACGTGCTGGTCGTGCGTGAGGGCAAAGCGTCGGCGCCCGACAACGAGTTCAAGTACTACGCACGCAACGTCGGACAGATCGACAATATTCCTCGCAGCAAAAGCGTCCACAAAGACATCGAGCAGCTGGTCAACCTGACCCAGCTGAGCCCGACGGCACTGGCGGAGGTCAGCGCCGAAGCGCTCGCGCTCGACAAGCACGCGATCACGACCGCTCGCAGCGTCTTCGGCACGTTCCCAGCCGGAAAGCGCGGGTAGCGGCGATGGTGCCACTTCTCCAGGTCGAAGGGCTTTCGAAGAGCTACAACGAGGCCGGAGTCGAGACGCGCGTGCTCGATGGAGCCGGGTTCGAGCTTGCGCGGGGTCAGACGACGAGTTTGGTGGGTTCGTCCGGCGCCGGCAAGTCCACACTGCTCGCGGTACTGGCTGGACTGTTGCTGCCCGACTCGGGCAACGTGTACTTCGACGGGCAGGACATGACGGCGATGGATGAGACCGCCCGGGCGGGCCTCCGGGCTCGCAGGATCGGGGTAGTGCTCCAAAACGACAATCTCATCCCGTTCCTGACCGCGGCCGAGAACGTCGAGCTGGCGATGAAGTTCGCCGGTGGCGATCGGCCCGGCTCGCGCGCGAAGGCCCTCCTCTGCGAACTCGGTCTGGGCGACCGTTTCGAGGACCTGCCCCGCCGCCTGTCTGGCGGGGAGGCGCAGCGCGCAGCGCTTGCCGTGGCGTTGGTCAACGAACCGGATCTTCTCTTGGCGGATGAGGTCACCGCGGAACTCGACTCGGCCAACGCCGAACGGGTACTCGATGTGATCTTGGAGACGTCGCGCGCGCGCGGCATGACCGTGTTGATGGTGACCCACAGCATGGAACTGGCGGGACAAACCGAACGTCGACTGCGGGTGGTCGACGGAGGAGTGATCGAAGCATGAGCACTGGCGCCGAGGTCATAGTCGAGTCGGTCACAAAGCATTTCACGACCGATGCCGGACTGGTGCGTGCGGTCAACGGGATCAGCCTCGCCGTGATGCCCGGAAGCAGCCTCGCGATCACCGGACCGAGCGGGTGCGGCAAGTCCACGTTGCTGTCGCTGATCGGCGGGCTGGAAGCCCCCAGTCACGGGCGAGTGACAATCGGTGATCAGGTCGTCTCGGAACTCGCGGACGAAGACCGCGCCCGCCTGCGGCGCGAGCAGATTGGATTCGTCTTCCAGTCGCACAACCTGCAACCGTTCCTGACCGCAGTGGAGAACGTCAGCCTGTCGCTCGCGCTCAACTCGCGCGGTGACGGATACGAACGCTCGCTCGAATTGCTCGCGGGCCTCGGGCTCGCGGCCGCAACAGCCAAGTACCCCGACCAACTCTCCGGCGGGGAGCGTCAGCGGGTGGCGGTGGCCCGCGCACTGGTCCACGAGCCGCGGCTGATCCTGGCCGACGAGCCCACCGGCTCGCTCGACACCGACAACTCGATCGCGGTCATCGACATTCTGAGGGAGGCCCAGGCTGAGGCCGGGGCGACGCTAATCGTCATCACGCACGACTCGGCAATCGCACAACGGCTCGACAACCAAGTACGGCTGCGCGACGGTGAGGTGGTCGAAGACTCCGACTGGCCAATGGTCACGACCGGGGGTGGTGTCGGTGCTTAGCTATGCGCGTCGTGACTTGTTGAGAAACCCGCGGCGAACCCTCGCGTCGCTGGCGGGAGTGGTGTTGGGCATCGGCCTCTTTTCGGGCGTGCTCTTCTTTATCGACGGCTCGGGCGCGTCGATGACCAAGCGGGCGATCGCGCCCGTCGCACTCGACATGCAGAGGGTGCTCACCTCACCGCTTGGAGAGGGATTAAGGCTTGACGAGCGGCTCTCGACGACTGGGACGCTCGGTGCCGGTGACCGAACGACGGTCGCCTTGACGGTCCGAAACGGCGGGGACGCCCCGGCGAACGAAGTCGTCGTCAACGACAAGCTCGGTGCTGAACTGGAGTACATCCCCGGCACAGCCAAGGGCGATGGCAAATCGATTCCGGACGTCGGCGGCCAGAGCCCGTTCGCGCACGGGCCGGCCCAGATCGGCCACAACATCGGCACGGTGGCTGCGGGCGCGACGGTCGCTCTGAGCTTTGATGTCCGCGCCCGCCGTCCGGTTGCGACGACGGCTGCGCTCAAACTTGGCGGCACGATCTCGACCCGTGAGGACCTGATTCCTGATCGGAGCAACGCCCCGGACCTGGTTGCACTTGACACGCTCCGCGACCTGATCGCCACGATCCCCGGGGTGACGGCCGCAGATGCGTTGGCGTTCGTCGATCTTGCACCCGGCGCGCTGCGCTCGGGCGGCACGACGGTGGACAGGCCGATCCGCGTCTTCGCGTTCGATCAAGCATATGTCGAGCACCACCCCTCGATCCGCATCGCCGCCGGCGGGTTCGCCCCCGCCTCGGCACTGCTCAGCTCCGAGGCCTCGCTCGCGCTTGGCGCCGGGCCCGGCGGCGCAGTGCAACTGAAGCTCCCCGGGGGCGCGCAACCGATCGAGCTGCCCGTCAGCGGCGTCGCCGACCTTTCTCGGGCCAGGCCACTCTTCAACAGCAGAAAGGGGCTCAAGCTCGAAGACTTCCTCTACGTAGCCGACTCGGTCGTGGTCAGCCACGAGGTGTTCCTTACGAGGATCATCCCGGCGTTCCGGATCGCGAGTGCCGGTCGTGGCACTGCCCTCGCGGTCAAGAGTCCCCCGAACCTCGAGGTGGACGTACTGGTCCGGCGCTCGCCGCTCAACTCCGACCCGGCGCGGGCGCTGCAGCAGACCCAGGCGATCGCGAACGAGATCACGAACATCGCGCCCGGACAGGACTTCCTGCTCGACAACATCTCGAACACTCTTGAGGTCGCACGCGCAGATGCAGCGGTGGCGAAACGGATGTTCCTCTTCCTGGGCCTTCCAGGCCTGTTGCTGGCCGGCTTCCTCGCCGCGTACGCGGGCAGCATTCTTGCCAGCACGCAGCGACGCGAACAGGCCAACCTGCGGCTACGCGGTGCAAACCGCGGTCACCTGATCCGAATCCTGCTGTACCGCACGGCTGCACTCGCAGGCGTCGGAGCGTTCCTCGGAACCCTTGCAGGACTCGCGTCGGTGCTCGTGATTCTTGGGCCCTCGGTACTGTTCGAGGCGGCACCCGGCCAGCTTGTGATCTCCGCGCTGATCGCGATCGGAGCGGGTGTTCTCGCCACCGGCCTGGCGCTCTACGTTCCGGGTCATCGCGCACTGAGCCGCGAAGTCACACGTGAGCGCCGCGAGATGGCACTCGAGCGACCGCCGGCCTGGCGACGCCTTCGCCTGGACTACGGCGCGGTCGCGGTCGCGGGAGTGGCAACGGTGATCGCGCTGCAGGCCGGAGCATTCGACGCTCCCGCCGGCGCGGTCTCGACGGGCACGGCCACGTCGCTTTCGATCCATCTGCTGCTGCTACCGCTGACCGCATGGTTCGCGGGGACGCTGGTACTGGTCCGAGCCTTCGAGGGAGTTGCCACGCACCTGCCAGTGCCCGCCGCACCCAGGTTCGGCCCGCTTGTCAGAGGGATCCTCGGGCGCAGCCTCAGTCGGCGCACACGCGCGCTCGTCACCGGTATCGTCGGCGTCGGCCTCGTGATCGCGTTCGGCATGGCCCTCTCGATCTTCGCCGCAACCTATGACGGCGCCAAGGCCGCCGACGCCAGGTTCACCGTCGGTTCAAACCTGCGGATCTCGCCGAGCCCTGTCAGCAGACGTGCCCACTCGCCCGCCTACGCGTCTGAGCTACTGGTCGCGGGGGTCTCCACAACGACGCCCGTCGTGTCGAGCCTCGAGAACGCGTTCCTACGAAGCGAATTCAACAGCGACGTCAAAGACCTCGCGGCGATCGACCCCGCCGGCTTCAGCCGCACGGCCGCGCTGTCGGACACGTTCTTCCCCGCAAGCACCGCGGCCGCCGCGATGGACGCACTCAAAACAACGCCCCAGGCGATCCTTCTGGACGTCCAGTCCGCCGACGATCTCAAGATCGACGTGGGCGACGCCGTCGAGGTGCTGTTGGCGCGCGGGACAAAAGCGCAACAACTCAGAACGATGACGGTGGCCGGTGTATTCGAGCGATTCCCGGGCTTTTCGGAAGGCATCCATATCATCGCGAACCTCGACTATTACCAGGCCGAAACGGGCCTCAAGGAAGTGGACTTCTTCCTTGCCCGGACCGCCGATCAGAACAAGGCGGGTCTCACCGATGCGATCTCCGCCCTGCAAGCAGGTCCCGGCGCGAACGACCAACTCAACATCGACTCGACCGAAACCACGTTCAACAAAGATCAGTCCAGCCTGACCGCCCTCAACATCCGCGGTCTCGTGGACCTGGACTCCTTTTACACGCTGGTCATCAGCGCAGCCGTGATCGCGATGTTCGTGTTTGGCCTGATGCTCCAGCGCCGCCGCGAGTACGTGACCCTCCGCGCCCAAGGCATGCCGTCATGGAAGCTTCAGGCACTCATCCTGGGCGAGGCGGGGTTCGTCGGCCTGAGTGGACTGGCGGCGGGAGTACTTGTGGGCGGCGGCATGGGCCTGCTGCTCGTCCGCATACTTCAACCGCTCTTCATCTTGCCGCCAACGACGACGATTCCCATGCGGGATGTCGCGCTGCTCGTCAGCCTGGTGATCGGAGCGACCGTCGCATCGACGCTGGCCGCCCTGACGATTCTGCGACGCCTCAGCCCATCCGAGGTGCTGCGGGAGCAGTAGCGGGATTCTCCGATGAACAGCCCCGCGGGACGAACAGGTTCGGCGAGTCCCGCACCCGCCTCATCTGACGTCGAGGTGAAGGGCCTCTCACTGGCGGGCGCGCGTTCGACTACTCGGAGTCGACCACCGAGACCTCTGCGAGACGCGTGGGAGGCGGCTGTCCTCCGAGCTGCTCGAATCGGGTCGGGTCGTCCTGGGCGAGGTGGCCCGCCAGTGCGTCGTACTGGCGTTGCAACGCGTCGCCGTAGGACGCTTGGTAGACCTCGTCGAACACGACGCGCACGACGCCGGCCTGAACGGCCTCCTTGAGGCAGCCGAAACAGGGGCTGAGTGTCGTATAGAGCGTCGTACCCTCAACCCGAGTGCCGAACCGCGCCGCGGTCAGGAATGCATTCTGCTCGGCGTGTACGCAGATGCATCGATCGAGCGCTCGGCCCGAGGTGTGTTCGCCATCAGTCGCCTCGTGGCCGCGCCCCTTGGCGTGCAAATCGCTGTCGCTGCAGCGGACACACCCGCCGTCGGTGCAGTTGGTGAATCCCGACGGCGTCCCGTTGTAGCCGGTCGAGACAACGCGGTTCTGGCGTACGAGTACCGCACCGACCCGGCTGCCCAGGCAATCGGCGCCGTCGCGCACTGCGCGAGCGAGCCCCATATAGAAGCCGTCACGCTCGAGTTCCTTGGTCCGATCGACCGTCACCGTCGGCCGGACGTCAATCGCGCCGGTTTTCGGGCCCGTGTCATGACTCCCTCACCGTTCGGCGGCTGCAAACCTCGCACTCCGGCACTGGCGAGATCGCTGCTCCCACCAGTAGCGGCGAGGCTCGCCAGCACCGAACTGCTCGGTTTTCGCCCGCCGTCCGGCAAGGGAGTTTTCATGACCCAGGCCCCTACGGCTGTCCGCCTTCGATGGCCGTGCCCTCGGCCGGTGCCGCACCTGTTCCAAGTTCGCGCTTCAGCGCCTCGAGTTCCGCGTTGATTTCGGACTCGGCCGAGACCTGGGACAGCTCACGGTCGATCGCGTCGCCGGTCTGCGTCATGTCCTCGAGGGCACCCGACTCGAGCAGCTCGTCCAGCGCGCCCGCCCGGGCACGCATCTGTTCGGTCTTGTCCTCAGCGCGCTGCAGCGCGAGCCCGACGTCGGCCATCTCCTCGGAGATACCGCTGAACGCCTCGCTGATCTTGACCTGGGCCTCGGCAGCCGTGTACTGGGCCTTGATCGTCTCCTTCTGCGTGCGAAACGATTCGACCTTGGCGGTCAGGCGTTGCTCCGAAGTCTGCAACTTGGCCTGCTCACCCTCAAGCTGCTGGCGCTGCGTGTCGAGGCTCTGCAACTGCGCCTGCACGCCCTTCTTGCGTTCGAGCGCGACGCGAGCCAGATCCTCCCGCCCGGCCTGCAGAGCCTGGCGCGCCTGCCCGTCCAGTTTCGCGACGCTCGCCTCGAGCTTCTGCGCCTGCAGCTCCACGCGCTTCTTGGAGGTCGCCACGTCGGCGACACCACGGCGCACCTGCTGCAAAAGCTCCAGCTGCTTCTCGTACGAGTAGTCCAGCGTCTCGTTGGGATCTTCGGCGTTGTCGAGCATCTTGCTGAACTTCGCTTTGAAGATCATGAGGAACCGCTTCATCAAACCCATCGCGCATCCTTTCGGGGTGACCCAGCCAGGGACGATATCAGCGACGTTGCGCGCGGCGCGCCACGACGTGGCGCATCACGCCCACCGCAGCCCCGCCGGCCGAGACCACCGTGACGCGCACCTGGTAGACGCCCGGCTTGAGCGGCCGGGTGCTGACGATCGCAGTACGCAGGCCGGCAACGACGGTGACAGCCTTGGCTCGGTTCGCTGGAGCCCAAATGGGCGCCTGCCCCACCCGGCTGACGCGCCGCCACAACCGCATCACGACGCGGCGGGCGCCGTCATCGAGCACGAACCGCGCGCGCGTGGTTCGACCCGCCCGAAACACACGGATAAGGCGCGCCCGGGCCTTGGTCGCGGCCAGTGTCGCCTGCGCCAAGCTGCGCGTGACCGTCAGACGTTGCTCGCTGACATGGCCCGCGCCGTCAAGCGCTCGGACGGTAACGGGCGTCACGCCGACCGCGAGTGGGATCTCCACGCCGAAGGCGTTGGTCGGGCTGAGCACCGCGGCGAAGCCGTTGACGGTCACCGACACGACGCCGGAGGGGTCTGCGACCACGCCACTCACCCCGACCGCCGCCGTGGTCACGGACAATCCGTCCGCCGGGCTGAGCACCCCCATCGCAGGGCCGACCGTGTCGGTGGCCGGAAGGGTGGCGGCGAGCACGTCGGTGGCGCCATCCGTGTCGCCTGAGCTCAACGATTGGCTGGGACTGCCGTCGCCCAAGGCAAACGCCACCGTGCCGCCGTCGGCGCTGATCGCAGGACGATCGGAGAGGCGCGAGACCGCCGTGCCGTCGGCGCGCTCGCTGACGCGCTCGATCGGATCGGTGAGCCTGCGTGCGTACACGTCCGCGACGCCGTTGGCGTCGCCGGCGATCGGGACCGTCGTCTCCTGGAACGCCACGCGGTTGCCGTCGGCGGACACAACGGGGGCGGCGCCGTCAGCGCTCACAGTGAACGCGGTCCCAAGGCGATCGTGGCGCATGATCGCCGGGCCGCTCTGGAACACCAGCACGCGCCCATCGCCCGACAGGTCCGGCAACGTACCCGTCGGCGCCACAACTGCGGTGGTGGCCGCACCCACGTCGCGAACGATGACTGCGCCGTCGTCCTCGAAAGCGACGACGCGGCCGTCCGCGCTGATCACGGGCCGCCGGATGGTGCCCGTCAGAGCGCCCCCCGAGGGGGCGGCGCTGGCCAGGTGGGTGGTCCTGGCGACGAGATCGCTGACCACGATGTCGCTGCCAAGACCGACGTCACCCGACCAGAGATTGGTGGCAAAGCCGCTCTCGAAGACGACCCGGGAGCCGTCGAACGAGATGTCCGGGTCGCCTCCGACCGGGGCGTTGGCGGCGGAACCGTCTGGGGCGCGCGAAACGGTCGTGATCGCACCGGTACGCAGGTCCTTGCGAAACACGTCGCGATCCGTTCCGTCCGGGTCGCCGGCCACAAGGTTGGCCGCCTGGGACGCAAACACGATGAAGTGCCCATCGCCCGAAATGGCATAGGCGCGCTGGTCGGTCGGGTCGTCGACCCCGGGGGCGGCGGCGGCGATGCCGTTCGTGTTTGCAGAGGCCAGGGCGGTCGTCCCACCGACCCTGTCGCGAACGTAGATCTGCGGAACCCCGGCGGCCGATGCGCCAGTCAGGTCGTCGGTCGAGGTGAACGCGATCCACCGTCCATCGGCCGAGGCGGCGCTCCCGACCGCGACTCCGCTCCGGTTGAGACCGGTGGTCGTCAGGCTCACGATCTGGGGATCGGCGACGACGCCGAACGCCAGGTTGGGAGCGATGACGGCCACGACGATGGCGCCCACCACTGAGATCGTCCACCGCACATTGACACGGTAGCGATCCGGTCGGCGGCGCAGAAACGCGGCGGGCCGAACGCACGCGGCACCCCGGCCCCTGACTCGCGTCTGCCACGACGTCGAGTAACGTCCCGCGAGTGGACGGGGGACCGCTGACCGGAATTCGGGTGCTCGACGTCTCGCACAACCTTGCGGGGCCGCTGACGGGTATGCATCTGGGTGACCTCGGTGCAGAAGTCATCAAGATCGAACGCCCTTCCGGCGACGAATGGCGCTTGCACGAGATCGTGCCGGGGCACCCCGGACGAAGCCGCCATCACCTGCAGACCAACCGCAATAAGCGCGCCGTCTGCATCGATCTGACCACCGCGGACGGGCAAGACATCGCACACGACCTTGTGCGGCGGGCCGATGTGCTCGTCACCAACCTGCGACCGGGCACGCCCGAGCGGCTTGGCATCGACTGGCCGACGTGCGAGGCCATCAACGGTCGTTTGGTCTACTGCCAGATCTCCGCGTACGGCGACGGCGGGCCCAAGCGCGAACATCGTGGCTATGACATCGTCACGGAGGCGATCGGCGGGTTCATGCCGCCGGGGGGCGCGACGCCCGAGGACCCACCGCGCGCCAGTCCGATCCCGATCAACGACACCGGGCTGCCGCTTCTGGCCTGCACGGGCATCCTGGCGGCGCTGCTCGAACGTGAACGCTCGGGGCGCGGGCAGCGTGTGGAGCTGTCGTTGTTGGGAATGGCGGTGGCGCTCAACGCGCACTCGTTGGTGCGGTTACGCGACCAGCCGCCCCAGGTGATCGCGTTCCCCCGCGCGTTCTACCGGGTGTACGAGACCGGGGACGGTTGGATCGCCATCGCCGCCTACGCCGAGCGGCTCGCTCATCGCTTCTGCGCGGCGCTCGGCATGCCGGGCCTCTTGGAGGAGGAACGGTTCCGATCGCGCGCCGACCGCGTGGAACGAAACGAGGAGATGGTCGGACTGTTCGCCCCGCGACTGCGCACCGCACCGACCGGGCACTGGATGGAGGTGTTCGACGCCGCCGGCGTCCCGTGCGGGCCGGTGCGCGAACGTGACGAGCTGTTCGACGATCCGCAGGTGCAGGCGATGGAGATGCTGACCGAGATCACGGACCCGGAGCTGGGACGCGTGACGATGATGGCGCCCGCGGTGCGCCTGTCGCGCACGCCGGGGGCGGTCAGGTTCGCAGGCCGCCACCTGGGAGCCGATACACAGGGGGTTCTCGAGGAGCTCGGTCACAGCCCGGATGAGATCGCGAAGCTGGCGAACGATGGAGTCATCGTGACGCGAGCCTGACGGCTCCTCTTGTTTGCCACGCCCGTGCTCGGGAAAGACCCGTCCATGCGGTACCGCTCCCAGTCCAGGCCCGGCCTGCTTGAGCCTGATCGAACCGCATCGCGTGGTGTGCGCATCGCGGGTGTCCTTACGACAATCGGCAACACACCGCTCGTTCGGCTCGAGCGCTACCTTCCAGATGCCCCCGTGCAGTTGTGGGCCAAACTTGAGTCCGCCAATCCGGGCGGCAGCGCCAAGGATCGCCCTGCCGTGCGAATGATCGATGCGGCGATCGCGTCGGGTCAACTCGTGGCAGGCGATACCGTTGTCGAATCCACGTCCGGCAACATGGGGATCGGACTCGCCAGAGCCTGCTGTTACCGAGACCTGCGCTTCGTCTGCATCGTCGACTCGCGGACGAACGAGTTGAGCGTCGCGACGATGCGCGCACTGGGCGCACAGGTACACGTCGTCAGCGAGCCCGATCGGGAGACCGGCGACCTGCTCACCGCGCGGCTCCATCTCGTCCGGCGCCTGCTCGACGAGCACCCTCATTGGTTTCGACCGGATCAATACTCGAATCCCGCCAATCCTGAGTCTCACCAGGTCGGGACGATGCGGGAGATCGACGAGGCCCTGGAAGGGACTCTCGACTACCTGTTCGTCGCGGCGGGGACGACCGGCACCCTCGGCGGTTGCCTTGCCTACATCACCGAGAATCGCCGCCACACACGCGTCGTCGCCGTCGACGCGTTCGGCAGCGTGCTTTTCGGGGGCCGCGCGCGCGAGCGCAAGCTGCCGGGAATGGGCGCCGGGGTCCAACCTCGCCTCGCCGAGGATCTCAAGCCAGACCTCCTGGTGCGTGTCAGCGACCTTGACTGTGTCGTGGGATGTCGGAGGCTGGCGCGACGGGAAGCGATCGTGGCCGGCGCATCGTCGGGCGGCGTCATGCTCGCGATCGAGCAGACCGCGACGACGCTGCCGGCAGGTTCCGTCTGCGCAGCAATCCTGGCTGACAACGGAGCGGGCTATCTCGGGACCGTCTATGACGACGACTGGGTCGCGCGTGAGCTCGACTGTCCACCCGGACAACTCGACGAGCTCGTCACGATCGGACGGACGAAGCCACCCGCGATCGAGGGTCGGAACGCCGCCGGCAGCCCGTCGGTACACACCAGACCCGGGTCGGGGGTTCCCATGGCCTGCGGCGACGGGTCGTCGAGGGCACCCGCCTCTGTGGTCGATCCACGGCGGGGCCCATGACCGACGGGGCGCTGGAGGTCGCCATCGTCGGATTCGGGCCCAAGGGCACGTACGCGCTCGAGCGCCTGCTCGAACACGCCCACCGCACGGACAGGCCCATCGTTGCCGCGTCCCCGAAACCAATACGCGTGACCGCCTACGAATCCGGAACACCCGGATGCGGCCCCAACTACAGCCCGTCGCAACCGCCGTTCCTACGAATGAACTTCGCCGCCTCGCAGCTCGACGCGTGGCCGCACGACACCACCTTTGTCCCCGGTCGAGAACGGCTCAACTTCGTCGATTGGCGTGCCCGGCACTCGACGCCAGGCAGCGACGATGACTCTCCACCTCGCGCTCAGGTCGGGCGATATCTCGAATGGTTCCTCGCAAAGATGCTCGCGTATCGATCGCAACGAGTCGACGTGAAGCTCGTGTCCGAGCGGGTGCGACGGGTCGAGCGGGTCGCAGACGGCTGGCTTCTCGCGTCTGGCGCGAGCCGGTGGGAGCGGTTCGACGAGGTCATCTTCTGCACGGGGCATCGCTGGAGCGCCCCAGCGCCGCCACCGGTCACGGGGCGCACCGTCCCATGCCTCGCGGCGTTCCCCGTCGACGCGCTGATGCACGATCGGCCCTTGGCGCCCGGAACGGTCGTCGCCATCCGGGGACTCGCGCTCAGCTTCATCGACGCAACGTTGGCGCTGACCGAGGGTCGCGGCGGCGCGTTCACACCGGCCCCCCTGGCCACGCTGCGATACGTGCCGAGCGGCCGCGAGCCGCGCGCGATCATCCCGTTCTCGCGGAGCGGGCTGCCGATGTCGGCCAAGCAGCCGCCGGACCGATTCCGTGACAGCGACGCGGTCGAGCAAGCGATGGCGCGCACTCGCGTGCGGATTCTCGCGCTCCCGGCCGACTTCTCGGTCGAGGCCGACCTGATGCCCCTGGTCGGTCAGCTCGGCGATGAGATCGCGCGATTGTCTGGAGCCCATATGCCTGCGCCAACCGCGGACGTCCGCGTCATGATCGAGCGATCGATTGCGATCGCGTATGGATGGGCGCCGCCGGACCGCGAAGCATGCCTCGGCGAGGCGTGGCGGCGCGCCTACCCGGCGGTGGTGGAGCGTCTCGGCCATGGGGGCCTCAGCGACAGTGAATACCCGAGTTACCGGCGGATCGCCACTTCGATGGAGCGCATCGCGTTCGGACCGCCACCGCTGAACGCAGCGAAGCTTGTCGCGCTCTCAGACGCCGGGATCCTTTGCCTGGACCGCACCGGCACGGCGCCTGCGTCGAGGATCGACGGCCTGGTCGATGCGGTCCTTCCGAGACCCGGCGCCGATTCCGGCGATCCCGGTCCGCTCGGCGCCTTGATCCGCGCGGGCGTGCTGACGCTGCAGGGCCGCCGCGGGATCCGCGTGGACGACAGTGCACACTGCCTCGGAGCCGACGGCCGGCGGGTCCCCGGTCTGGCATGCGCGGGTCGGCCGACAGAGGACTGGGTGATCGGCAACGACACGCTCTCGCGAAGTCTGCATCCGGACCTCGATCGGTGGGCGCGGGCCGTGATCGACACCTCAATGGGTCGAGCGGCCGTCGACGCCGCGAGTCACCGGCTGCCATCGCCTGGGAGCGACACTCCGCTTGAGATCGCGATGCCCGCTGTGCTCCCGCGATGACGGCATCGATCACCGATGATCTGCGACGGGGATGCCGCGGCGAGCTGCCACTCGACGCACGATTGGAGCCGTGGCAGGTTCGTCTCGCGCGTGACCCAGACCGCCTCGGAGCGATCGTCGAGCGGTGGGGCTCGCCGGTCAACCTGATCGCCCAACACCCGGTGGCGCGTAACGCCGCCGCGCTCCGGGACGCCGCAACTCGCGAGGGCCTGGATCTGGAGATCTTCTTCGCGCGCAAGGCCAACAAGGCGCTTGGGCTGGTGGATCGTGCGCTCGAACTCGGGCTCGGTGTCGATGTCGCCGGCATCACCGAGCTGGAGCAGGCCCTCGCACGCGGGGCCCGTCCCGACCGGCTGATGGTGACCGCCGCGATCAAGCCGCGCCCGTTGCTCGAGCTCTGCGCGAGGCGGAGTATCACCGTCGCGATCGACAACGCAGACGAACTCGCCGAATACGACTCTGTCGCCGCGAGGGCGGGACTCACCGACCTGCCGATCGCCATGCGCCTGGCCCCACGGATCGCCAGCGGCGCCGACACGGCAACGCGATTCGGAATGGGCATCGCCGAGATCAGGCGAACGATGCCCGTGCGCCTGGCGATCACGGGCATCCACTTCCACCTGGACGGCTACAGCGTGCAGGATCGAATCGACGCGTCCGAGGAGGCGCTCGAACTCATCGCAGCGCTTCGGGACGCGGGCCACGCTCCCGCATTCTTGGACATCGGCGGCGGGATACCCATGAGCTACCTCGAAAGCGGCGCTCAATGGGACGCATTCTGGGCCGAGCATCGGCGGCGCCTCCTGGACCCGGCCGCGCCCCCGCTGACCTATCACCGCCACGGCCTCGGGCTGATCGCGCACGGAGGCGAGCTCGTCGGGACGCCGAACGTCTACCCCTCTGCCCAAACCCTCACCGGGGGACGGTGGCTGACCGCCGTCCTCAAGGGCGTGATCGAG
>JANMDV010000045.1:0-15251 GCA_031376485.1 Actinomycetota bacterium | reverse complement strand
GAGGTCATGCCCTCGTCGAGCAGTCCCACGCGATCGAGCCAGGAGCGGCGAAGCACCGCGGCGGCGCCGCTCGGGACGAGCATCTCCTCCTCCCGCAGCGTCATCGACGCCATCTGCTCGCCGTGCCACCGAGGTCGGGCGGTCGCGTCTGGGAACAAGAGCATGCCCGCCGAATCGATGGTTGCCCGGTCCCGAAGCGAAAGCACGAGGGGGGCGATCATCGCGACGTCAGGGGAGCGCTCGAACGCCTCGGTCAAGGCGCGGATCGCCGTCGGGGAGAGTTCCGTGTCGTTGTTGAGCAGCAGGATCCATTCGCCCGTCGCGACCCTGATCCCACGGTTGGCCGTCAGAGCGAAGCCTGTGCGCGGCCGCGTCGAAGGGACGAAGCGGCCGCCGAAACGCTCGGTGACCTCCCGGCTGCTGTCGGTGGAGCCATCGTCGGCGATGACGATTTCGTACGGTTTGACGACGCCGGACACGATCGATCCTAGGCATCCTTCGAGCCAGTGTGCCCCGTCCAGGTTGGGGATGACGATCGAGATCGAGTGGCGCGGTCCCGCTCTGTGTACGGGACCCGTTGGGCGGGTCACACGTCCGTCGCCGGCTCGGAGGGCGGACCATGCGTCGTCTGGAGTTGGCGCGACATCTGCTCCAGACGCTCGTCCATGATCGCGAGGCGTTGCGCGAGCGTCCTCGTTCGCACTGACAGCTTCGAGATCGTGATCACGGCGTCCAGGAGCGCGAGCCCCAGGAATGCGACGACCAGCAAGAACAACGCAGATGGTGGGTAGACGATCCCCAGCGCCCGAGCGAACGCGTGCAGAGCGCCGCTGGAGATTCCCAGGACGACGACGGCGACCGCGGCGACAAGCCACAAAAGGGCCTGGCGCTCCTGCAGCCGGCGCGAGCGGATCAATCCCAGGATGAGCCCGATCAACACGAACGAGACGATGACGCCGATCAGGACGAGGCGAGTCATTCGATTTCCTCCGCGGTCGGATTGCGGCCGATGAACTGGACGAGCACGGCCAGGGTGACCTTGGCCATGTAGTAGAGCGAACGAATCGGTGTGATCGAGGAGCGCCCTGTCGAGCGCTGCCGCATGGTGACCGGTATCTCGACGATACGCAGGGCGTTCCGTTTGGCGAGGATCACCGCCTCGACCTCGGGGTAGTCGTGTGGGTAGTGCTCGGCGAACAACCGGATCGTCTGACGGTCTGCTGCGCGAAATCCAGAGGTTGTATCGGTCACCCGCTGACGCGCGAGAAGTGACACAAGTCGTGAGAACACGACAATGCCGCCGCGGCGGGCGAAGGACGGTCGGTACGCGCCGCGTTCGGCGAATCGCGAGCCGATGACGTAGTTCGCGCCCGACTCGATGATCGCCAAGAGGAGGAGCGGCACCTGATCGGCCGGGTGCTGACCGTCACCGTCGACCTGGATCGCGACGTCAAAGCCCTCGTCGGCTGCCACACGAAATCCCGTCTGCACGGCCGTCCCGATGCCGACGTTGAACGGCATCCGTGCGACTCGGGCGCCGGCAGCGGCGGCGACCGCAGCCGTCTGATCGGTCGACCCGTCATCGACGACCAGGATCTCGGCGCTTGGCACGGCGCGCCGGATGTCGGCGACGACATCCGCGATCGCCGCCGCCTCGTTCAGCGCGGGGACGATCACCAGAACACGCAGGTGCGCAAACACCTCCCGGCGCTCGTGCGTCAATTGGCTGCTCTCGACGATGTCGCTCATCCTGTTGTCCCTGTGCCCGTTGGTACGGCGACGGCGATGAGTCCCTCGCCGAGCCCGATGGCGGCGAGCGCCAGGTCGAAGGGGTAGCTGGTTGCGCGGATCAGAATCGATCCACCCCAGCCCCGTTGGCGGGTGCCGCCGCTGGTCCACGCGTCGATCGAGGCGGGCATCACGCCGAAGAGCGCTGCCGTGCGAATCGACGTGGCGCGAAGGCCCGCCGCGGTCAGCGTGCGCTCCAGGCTGTCGGCAGTGAAGTGATGCAGGTGCCGGGGCACCTCGAGGCCGTCCCAGGCCTTGCCGAACAGCCGTCGGCCGGCACCCGCGAAGTTCGGCACCAGGATCACGACGCGTCCGGTGGGGGTCAGGGCCCCCGCTGCGGCTTTGAGCGTCGCCACCGGCGAGGGCACATGCTCCAGGACGTGCGTGAATCGAATGAGATCCCAGCTCTGCTTGGCAAGTTCCGTGGTCTCGATCGTTCCGGCGAGCACCGTTTGAACGCCGTTTGCGTGCGCGACGGCGACCGCAGCCTCCGACGGCTCCACACCCCACGCGTCAAGTCCAACCGCGCGCATCGCTGCGACCGCGCTCCCGTTGCCTGCTCCGACGTCGAGCACGCGTGCGCCCTGTCGCACGGGCGGACCCACGGCCGCGTTCGGCACCGCCCATGCAATCACGCGGCCGACGCGCTCATTCCGAGGACTTCGTGTGGTGTATCCGAGCGCCCGCCCGATCGCCCTGACCGTCAGCGGCTCCCTGGCCGCGTGGTTTCGGTACTCCTGCGGATACCAGGCGCCGAGGTCATCAGGCCGTGGTTCGGTGCGGACGAGCCCGCAGTCAGCGCAGCGCACGATCCGGAAGCGTCCACCAAGCTGCTCACGATGGTCGGTCGCTTCGAAGAGCGTCGCCCCGCGTGTCGACGTACACAAGGCGCATGTCATGCGCTCAGTCTGCAGCGTGTCGACGACGCTCATCTGGCCGCAGCCCTCAACGCGGGACGAGGCCGCTGCGACACCAACTGGGCGATGTTCCGAAACAGGCCCCCGTCGCCACGCGAGTAGAGCGCTTCGTGGAGCGCAATTCCGGCGACGCCAACCAGTGCCTCGACCCAGATGATCGCGCTCGCAGAGCCATGGAAGCCGGCGAACAACAGGACCTCGAATGCCGCGAGGGCTGCGATGGCCCAAACGAAGCCGTCGAGCCCCCGGCCCATCTGGTGGTTCATCAACACCATCAGCAGGCCCGTCAGTGCGGAAACCGCAACCAGCGGTGCGAGCAAGGAGCCACCCTCCGCATACTCCGCGCCGAAGGCCAGTCGGACGATGGGAGTGCCTGCCACCCACGCGACGAGGGTCGCGACGACTCCCGCGGTCACGGTGACGATGGCACCCACTGCCAGGAGTCGTCCCGTTGGCTCTGCACTCGATCGCGCCTTTGCGATGCGGGGCAGCAACACCCATGACACGGTTTGCGGCACGAGCGTGATGGCCTTGGCGAGCACGGCGACGGCTCCAAAATGTCCAGCGGTCCGGTCCGAGAGCGCGGCCTTCGCCACGATGACGTCGACGTTGAGCAAGACCGCAATGCCCGACAGCCCGACGGCGAGAGGGGCCATTCGGCGGCAGAACCTGCTCCACTCGCCTGCCGCCAGCCGGTGTTGGTGATGTCCACGAGGTCGTGCGACAAGCACCACCAGTAGCGCGGCCGCGAAGATCGCCACCGCCGTTGCGCCCATGGCGGCGATGACACCCGACGCGCCGAGCGCCAGCAGGGCGAACACGATCGGCCGGGGCGCTCCCAGCATCGCGAGTCCCGCAGCGAACGCCCCGAAGCGGTGCTGGCCTTGCAGGACGCCGAGCGCCATCGAGAAGGCGCCCATGGGAGCGATCGCCAACGCGGTCAGGGCGAGCGCACCCGTCGGAATCGAATCGGTTGCGAGTTGCGCAATCGCGTACCCAAGGAGAGCGACGGCGACGCCGACGCCGATCGTCCAGCGGAAGGACCGCCTGAACAGCGCCGCGGCTGTCGCGTGTCCTTCGGGGCCAAGCTCGGCCACCCGCCTCGAAAACGCCACCTGGAGCGCGCCACTCGGTACGAGGACGATCAGTGTCAAAGCCAGGAGTGCTGCAACGGCACCGTAGTCATCTGGACCGAGCCAACGCCCAGCCAGCAGGAAGAACACGTAGTTACCCGCGTTCCACAGCACCAGTCCGACAAGCACTGCGGGGCTGCCGCCGAGGGGGGACTCATGGATTCGTCGCAGGAGGCCTCGCACGCGAGGATACTAGTGGTGCCGCCACTCATCCCCTGAGCGTCATGGCCGGTCCTTCCCGCCGGCACTGCGCGAGGTAACGGACCGATGGCCCCTAGAATGCGCCGATGACGTCTCCCAACGATTCCTTGCCCGGCGACACCCGACACGGGAAAACCACCGGGGTAGCCGACCTCGGCGCAGCCGAGATCGATCGAATCGTTGACGAGTTGCGAGCATCTGCGGCGGAGACTCCCAGTGAGCGCGTGGGGGGTCAGGAGCGGGCCGCCACCGATACAGAGCCCACGGACGCTGCACTCGGAGCAGCAAACATCGCCGCAATGGGCGGTGACGTGGTCGTGCGTCCCGGGTTGCTGGCGCCGGTCAGGCGACGAGCGAAACGGTTGATTCACCACGAGGTGCGTTCGCAACTCAATCCGCTGGCCGCTGAAGTGGCGCGACTCTCGACGGAACTCGAACGGCGGGACAGGCTTCGTGTCGCGGAGACCGCCGAGCGCGAGGCGACTGTCAGTGAGCTGCGCCGTGAACTCGCTGCGGTCAAGGACCGTCTGCGCCGCGCTGAACGCGCCCCGAGCAGCAATGATCAACAGAGCCGACGCACTCCGCCGCAATCAGAGCCGGGCGGTACGGTCAGCGCCCAGCCGGTGAAACTCGACTACTTTGCGTTCGAGGGATTGTTGCGTGGCTCAATCGACGAGATCGCGGAACGGCAGGCGGTGTACCTCCCGCTCTTCGACGAGGTTGACGACATCCTGGACATCGGTTGCGGCCGAGGAGAGCTGATCGAACTGCTCGTCACCGGCGGCAAGCGCGCCAGCGGGGTCGATCTCGACAGTGACATGGTCGCGAGCTGCCGTGAACGCGGACTTCAGGTGGTCGCCGCCGACGGGATCGCAGACCTTGCATCGCGGGATCCGCAGTCGCTCGGAGGCATCGCGGCCATGCAGGTCGTGGAGCATCTGCGTCCGGCGCAGCTGACCGCGTTCCTTGATGGCTGCCACCGCACGTTGAGATCGGGTGGGGTCCTCCTCCTCGAAACGATCAACCCGGTGACGCTCTCCGCGCTCCGCAACTACTTCGCAGACCTTACGCACGCCCAGCCACTCGTCCCCGAGACGCTCAAATTCTTGGTCGAATCCGCAGGGTTTCGCGACGTGACGATCACGTACCACAACCCGCTCCCTGAGATTGCGCGGCTGCGTCACGTCCCGTACGGCGATCGCGCGAGCGAGGAGGCTCAAGCGGCGAGCGATCGCAACGTCGACCTGGTCAACGCCACGCTCTTTGGCCCGCAGGACTACGCGGTGATCGCCCGGGCGTGACGAGCCGGTTGACTATCGCCGTGTGCGCTCCGCGTCCGCTGTTCACAGCATGTGATGACAGGGACGCCCGAGCGCTGATCGAACTCAGTCGCGCTGCGGGGCACGATGCGGAGGCCATCACGCTCCCGTCGTCCGATGTCGACGGGACGTTCTCGGAGCGCGGGGCGCTCCGTTGGGCATTGGTCGATCTGTTCGCTCACGGGCAACGGGCCAGCGACGTCGTCGTGTGTATGCATCCGGACACACTGCTGCTGCGCCATCCCAACAAGATCGCATGGGTTCGACATTCCTGGAGCCTTTCGATCACCGAGACGCTCAGGTTCGCAGCGCGTGTCGTCGTGACGGACGGGGGCTCCCTGAGAACGTCACACGACGACGCGGGAGATGGCGCTGTTGTACGTGTGGGAGCCATCGCCGACGTGCTCGACGTCGTGTGCGCCGGTGCCGTCCCCGTCGGAGCGATGCGTTGACGGGGGTACGGGGACTTCGGATCGCAGTGTGCCTCCCTCAGGTTCCGTTCGAGCGCGGCGGCGCCGAGGTGCTCGCGGACAACCTCGTCCACGAGCTTTGCGGTCGCGGCCACGACGCCGCGTTGGTCACCGTCCCGTATCGGTGGTACCCCGACCATCAACTCCTCGAGAACATGCTGCTGTGGCGGTTGCTCGACCTCGATCGGGGCGAGCGACCACCTGACCTGGTGATCGGCACCAAGTTCCCGTCGTACCTGGTGCGGCATCCCAAAAAGGTCGTGTGGCTCTTCCACCAGTTTCGTCAGGCGTACGACATGCACGACACGGGGTTCGCCCAGTTCGCCGACGATGCGCGCGGTGCGGCGATGCGCCAGGCCATCCGACGAGCCGACCACGAGGCGCTGTCGGAAGCCGCTGCAGTGCTCACGATCTCTGCCAACACGGCGGGCAGGCTGCGTGCGTTCAACGGGATCGACGCCGAAGTCTTTTATCCGCCGCCGCAGTTCCATGATCTCGAGTGCCTCGGTGATGACGGAACCGTGCTGTCAGTCGGGCGGCTCGATCCGGCCAAACGCACGGACCTGCTGATCCGCGCCCTCGCTCGGGTCCCAGGTGGTCGAGCGACGATCATCGGCGATGGCAGCGACCGGGCTCGGCTCGAACAGATCGCGCGCGATACAGGCGTCGCAGACCGGGTTGACTTTCTTGGGCGTGTCGATGACCAAACCCTTCGCGAAGCCTATGGACGGTGTCGGTGCGTCTATTTCGCGCCCTTCGACGAAGACTTCGGGATGGTGACGGTCGAGGCCCACCTGGCATCCAAGCCCGTCGTGACGACGACCGACGCAGGTGGGGTCCTCGAGTTCGTCGAGGATGGCCGCACCGGGCTCGTAGTCGCGCCCGATGTCGATGGCATCAGCGCGGGACTGGCCCTTCTTCTGTCTGACGCCGAGCTTGCAGGCAGGCTTGGACGCAACGGCCAAGCCGCGGCCGGGGCTCTGGGATGGGACGAGGTCATCGACCGGCTCCTGGCGGTTGCCGCGTGAGTCGAATCGCGTTCCTCACGCCGCTCCCGCCCCAGCCGACCGGCATCGCCGACTACTCGGCGCGCGTGTTGGGCGCGCTCGCCGGGCGGGTCGACATCGATGTGTACTGCGCGTATCGACCGGTCGACCCGATCCCTGGAATCCGTGTTCGGCGGGTCACCGGACGTGGACTTCGCCGACTCGATTCGTATGACGGCGTCGTGGCGCAGGTCGGAAACTCGGTTGCGCACGACTGGATCGTCGACTGGATTCGACAACGTCCGTCGACGGTCGTCCTGCACGAGCTTGTGCTGCACCACCTGGTCGGCGCCATGACACTCGGTCGTGGAAATGCTTTGGAGTACATGCAGCTCCTTCGCGACGAGGCGGGCGACCACGCTGTCCGGCGGGCGACGCGCTCCCTGGCAGGCCTTGAGCCCCCGCTCTGGGAGACCCAGGCGGACCGGTACCCCATGACTGGCGTTGTCGCACGTCACGCGAGCGGGCTGATCGTGCATTCCCGGTACATGGCTGGCGTTCTCGCGGCCGGCGGCATCGGCGTGCCGATCGACGTGGCCCCATTCCCTGTGACCACCGTGCCGAAGGTCACGTCGGCCGTGGCCGCAGCCCCCGGTCACCTGACCCTGGGCGTGTTCGGTTTCATTACACCCAACAAGCGACTCTCGGTGGTGCTTCGGGCAATGCACCTGATCGCATCGCGTGTCCCCGGCGTCAGGCTCCTGATCGTCGGAGGCTCGCCATCGGGTCTCGACGCCCGGGAGCTCGCATTGCAGATCGGCGTTGACAGCAGTCGCGTCGAGGTCCATGGGTACAGCGACCAACGTCGCTACGAGGAGCTTGCCGCCCGCGTCGACCTCGGCATCAGCCTCCGCCACCCGACGTTCGGCGAGACGTCGGCCGCGACCCTGGACTTTATGGTGCGTGGGATCCCGGTTGTCGTGTCGACTGGCGGTTGGTATGACGAGCTCCCTGACGACGCCGTCGCCAGAATCGCACCGGACGCCGATGAAGCCCTGAGGTTGGCCGCGACGATCGAGCATCTTGCGCTGGACATCCCGCGCCGCACGTCGATGGGCGCGGCGGCCGGGGAGTACGCGCGGTCCGAACTCGCGCCGTCGCGAACAGCTGATGCCTACATCCGTGCGGTCCTCGGCGAAGCGGGGCGACCCGAACTCGAGGCGATCCTCGCTCGGTCCGTCGCGCAGTCGATCGCGAGCGTCACGAGCGTGTCAGGCGGTCCGACGTCCCCACTGTCGCAGGCCGTGGGAGCGGCGGCACGGCAACTCGGTCTGCTGTCGGCCCCGCGTTGATCGGGCTCCTCAGACGCTTCGATCGAATCGTCGTTGCTCATCCGTGGAGGACGGTTGTTGCCTTCGCGGCGATTGCTGCCTATGCACGCTTTGCCGGCAGCCTCGGCCACCCCGTGCCGTGGATATTCGGGGACGAGTTCATCTACCTCGAGAACGCCCGCAACCTGGCAGAGCGGGGGGCGTTCACCGTCCGTGATCAGCCGATCTTTCTGTCCCTTGTGACAAGCCTGCTGGACGCCCCCGGATTCGCGTTGTTCGGCGACACGAGTTCGGCCTACGTGTGGATCAAGCTCGTCAACTCGTTCGTCATGGCCGGCGCAGCCCTACCGGCGTACGGTCTTGCGCGCATGGTCGTCTCGGTGCGGGTCGCCGTGGTGTTCTCGGCACTCGTCCTCGCCTGGCCCGCCTACGCCTACGTCCACGTCGTCATGACCGAGCCGGCGTACTTGCCCGCGATGATGCTCACCGTCTGGTTGCTCGCCCGGGCGGTCGAGTCTCCTGGGATCGGTCGGCAGTGCGCGGCGATGGGAGGGGTCGCGTTGTGTCTGGGTGTCCGCCTACAGCTTCTGGTGTTGCTCATCGCGGTGCCTGTCATCTGCGTCGTAGCGGCCGTTGCGGGGTCCGCGCGTGGAGCCGGTTGGGCCAGGCGACTCCGCGCGTTCTGGCCGCTGATCGCCTTCAGCGTCGGCCTCCCCGTTCTCGGCGCCGTCATCCAGCTCGTTCGCGGTAAACCGCTCCGGGGGCTGCTGGGAGGGTACGAGAGCAACGACGCGGGCCGGATCGATCTGGTCGAAATGCTCCCATGGCTCGTCCGCCATGTCGGGGTGGTCGTGCTTGCCGTGGCGTTGGTCCCCGCAGCGTTCGCGGTTGGTGCAGTCGCCCGGTTCTTGCGACGGGGAGGCTCGCCTGCGCAAGCCGGCGTCATTACCGTCGTGCTCGTCGTGGTGCCGCTCCTCGTCGTCCAGGTCGCGACGTATGCCTCGGTGTACTCACTGCGCGTGGTCGAGCGGAACCTCTTCGTGGTCGAGCCGTTGCTGCTACTGCTCGCATTGACGGGCATCTGCGCGATCGGGGTCAGTCGGATCGTGACAATCGGCGCCGCCGTGGCATTGGGCGCAGCCGTCCTGGCACTCCCGGTCGCCACACTCCTTCGCCCGCCGCCGTTTAGCGATACCTTCTCGTTGCTCGCCGTGATGCGCTTCAGTGAGTACCTGCACATTTCGCCCACGGCGCTTGTGCGCGCTGCCGCGATCCTCGGGGTTGCCCTGACCGTCGGTGCGGTGTTCATGCACCGGCGCAAGCTCGTGCTTGCGGTGGCGGCGACGCTGCTTCCGCTTCTTGCGTGGTCCAGCTTCGAGGTGACCCGGCTCGTGCACGCCTACTCCTCCAACATCGCGAACGTCCTTCAACCCAAGCCCTTCGACTGGATTGACCGCGCGGTCGGCCCCGATGCCCGGGTCGGCCTGCTCTGGCCTGCCGACGACACACCGACGTGGGTATGGCAACACGAGATATGGAACCGGTCGCTGCGATCGGTGATCGCCATCGACGGCGCCATGCCCGTGCTCGAGACCAAGAAGGGCAGCTTCTCGCGGACCACCGGGGCGTTCGTGCCCAACACCCCGGCCGATACACCACCCGAAGAGCTGTTTCTGGCTCCGTCCCGCTGGCGCCTCGACGGGACCGAGGTTGCTCACGCGCGTTCCCTGGCGATCGGGCTGACCGTGTGGCGGGTACGGCCGCCGCTGCGATTGACGTTCCTGACGACCGGGATCTTCGCCGATGGCTGGACGGGCAAGACGACCGAGCTGTTTGCCTACGGCTGCCAAGGCGGGGCGTTCCGCTTCCGGCTGTCGCGCGGATTCGGCGAGCGCCAAAGCGTCGTCGCGACCGCGAGCGGCCGGCCTCCTGCGATTCTTCGCGTCGACAGTCCAGGACTACGGCGATTTATGGTGCCGGCAGACCCCGACCCCGAAACGGGCGCCTGCACGCTGCGTCTGGACGTCAACGAGACCGCAACCGGTGATGAGGTTTCCGGTAATGGCGACCCACGTGTGTTGGGAGTGCATATCCTGTCGCCATCGTTCGACCCCACCGCAAAGGCACGATGAGCCGACTCAAGCGCGACCGGAATCAACTCGGCCGACTCCCCAGCCTCGGGCAGGACCACGACGAGGGGCATCGCACGTACGTCGCGGCCCTGGGCGATTCGACCTGGCTTCGGACGAAGCCCTTCAGTGCCCCACCGACGTACGAGCTCGGGCGATGCCTCCACAGTTTCGCCCACATCGTCGATGCGTTGCGCGCCGGCCCGGGCGCGCGCGTACTGGATATCGGCTGCGGTCCTGGCTGGCTCAGCGAGTTCCTCGCCCGGTGCGGATACGAGGTCACCGGCGTCGACTTTTCCGCCGACATGATTGAGATCGCCCGCGAGCGCGTGTTGACGGTCAATCAAAGTCGTGGCGACGCGCCTGCCCTCGTTGCCGAGTTTCACGCAATGCCCGTGCGTGAGATCCCGTGGGAGGGGCGCTTTGACGTGGCGGTGCTCTACGACGCCATGCATCACTTCGATGAGGAGCTCGAGACTCTGCGGGTCATTCGACGCGCGCTGCTGCCTGGTGGGCGCATCTACATCCACGAGGGGGTACGCCCTCCTGCAGGATCAGACGGAGAGCGCGAACTCCTCGAAGAGATGCGGCGCTATGGCACGCTCGAATCCCCCTTCGATCCCGAGTACCTCCTGCAGGTCGTCGGCGAAGCCGGTTTCGTGGATGTCCAGCGACTGGTGGAGGTGGATCGCCTTATCTCGCCGACCGCGTCCCTGATGGAACTCCGGCGGCTGTGGCGGCAGTTGCGCCAGCCTGACACCAACACGGTCATCGCAACCAACCCTTCCGTCAACGGCGTGGGCGGCAGCGCCACGACGCTTGCCGCAACGCTCGTCGTCAGCCAAATCACACCGCCGTTGGACGGGGGCGATGTCGTCGGCGTTCGCATCGTTGCGACGAACACGGGGACCCGCGAGTGGCCGGCGAGCGGGACGGTGCCACCTCCCCGTGGAACCGTCACACTGGCGCCCTTCACCGGTTCGGCGCACAACCGCGCGGAGTTTGGCCGCGTCCCGGTTCCCTGGACGGTGCATCCCGGACAGTCGGTCGAGATCGATCTCGCCATTCCGCGTTCCGGTCTGGGTGACTCCCCGTCGGTCTTCGTCGAGCTGGTTGCAGAGGGCGTCTCGTGGTTTGGCGATCTCGGATCCCCGGCCCTGACGATCCCGGTCGAGTCCCTCGGGTAGCTGGAGTGTCTCGCGAAGACCAAGCCTCCCGGTCTGTTGTCTGGAACCTTACGGGGCGCCCGACCAACCCCGCCTCGCCCTGCCCTGCATCCGCCCAACAAGGGATTGCCTGATGGCTCATGGACCCGACCCGCTGGTTCTGCAGCGCCTCCCGGCGGTGGATCACCCAGCACTGAAAGGGCAGTCGCATGCGAAATCTCAGCCTGCGGTGACGTCTCCCCGGCGCAAGAACTCGTTTGACATCGCTCGTTTCGTCGCGGCAGCGCTGGTCTTGGTCAGCCATTCCTTCGCCCTGACAGGCAACGTCGAACCCAAGGTCGGCAACGTCACGCTGGGGCTTTTCGCCGTCTGGGTCTTCTTCGTGATGAGTGGCTTCCTGATCACCCAGTCGTGGATCCAATACCCGCGCTTCATGGTGTTCATGATCAAACGGGCGCTGCGGATCTTCCCTGCACTGATCATGGTCTGCGTGGTCAGCATCGTGGGCCTGGGCTTTTTCAGCACCCTCTCCTACTGGACCTACCTCAAGACGCCCGGGGCGATTCAGTACATCAACAACATCCTGATGTTCAACACGTCGTACGGGCTGCCGGGCGTGTTCTCCGAGAACGTCTACCCCGGCGCGGTCAACGGGTCGCTTTGGACCTTGGCCTACGAGTTCACGATGTACTTGAGCATCGCCTTTCTCGGAGCCCTGTTTCTGTTTCGCCGTTGGAGCGCGTTTGGCATCTGGCTCGGGCTCCTGCTCCTCAACGTGATGCAGTTGTTCACCCCGTTCCAGAAGTTCTTCAACTTCAATCTCTTTTATCTGGACGCCCGGTTGATGAGCCAATTGGCGCTGATGTTCTACACCGGCGTCGTACTGCAGGTCTTCGTCAAGCGCATCCAGTACAAGGCGATCCTCTGGGTTCCCGCCCTCGGGCTCTTTTTCCTGGCAACCCATTACTACCCGTCGTCAGCCCCGGTGCTCAGCGGTCTGCTCCTGGGCTACGGCGTCCTGGGTTTCTGCCACCTTCGCACCTTCAGCGGATTCGGCCGTTACGGAGACTTCTCCTACGGGATCTACGTCTATGCGTTCGTCGTCCAACAGGTGGTTGCCGACGTGACGGGGACGCGCAGCGCCCTCGAGATGTTCGTGCTGGCGTTCCCCGCCACGGTCATTCTCGGCGCGCTGTCGTGGCGGCTCATCGAGGCCAGATGCCTCAAGTTGAAGAAGGCTGTCCAGAACAGCGACTACCCGCTGACCGAACGGCACATGGCCCGAGTGCGCTCGTTCCAGACCTAACTCGTGGTTGCGCCAGTCTGGTGATCGGCGGCAGCGTCGGCGTGAGGGTTGACGACCCATTCGCCGACCAGGTTGACGATGCCGATCCCCGGACCGGTGCTGAAGACCGTGAACTCCAGCCAGCGATCCAGCCAGTGATAGACGACGCCCTCGTCGGCCGAATGCACCGCGACCGAGACGACGAACTCGCCATCGTGAAGATGCAGGGCCGGAATGACGAACTGCACGGTCGCCTGGCCTGACAGGATCGTTGCGTCGGCGTGTGCGAGGTGGGTGTTCGAGCCATACACGAGCACTCCCGAGGCCGTTGAGATCACAGCTCCGAAGACGGGTGTTTCGAGTGGCGATCGGGCCTCGACATCCATCTCGACGGTCATCTGATCGCCGCTCGCGAACCGGTTGGTCGCCCCATCGGGTCCGACGAGTCGAACGGAGGTGATGACAACTTCGCCCGTGCCCCATTCGCGGGTGTTGGCCGTGCCGGACACAGACAACGGCGGCCGTGCCGTCCCCCCGCCGGTTGGCGACGCCTGCTTTGCAGTCCCGCGCTGTGCGAGCAGCCGGTGGTACTCCGCCAGCACGTCGGCTGCCGAGCCATCGGCCTGAATCGATCCGCCCTCCAGCAGGATTACCCGCTCGCAAAGGCGGGCGACCGAGACAGGATCGTGAGAGACGTAGACCAGCGTGCCGCCGTTGCGGTGGAAACGTTGGATCTGGGCGAAGCACTTGTGCTGGAACGCCTCGTCCCCAACGGCGAGGACCTCGTCGAGTAGCAGGATGTCGGGATCGACGTGGCTCGCGATCGAGAATGCCAGGCGCATGTACATGCCGCTCGAGTACGTCCGCACGGGCATGTCGATGAAGTCGTGCAATTCGCCGAACGCGACGATGTCATCGAAGCGCTCGTCGATGACCCTGTCCGACAAGCCGTGGATCGATCCGTTGAGGTAGACGTTCTCGCGTCCCGAGAAGTCCGGATGGAAGCCTGCTCCCAGCTCAAGCATCGACGAGATCGTCCCGGCGGTTTCGATCGTCCCGCTTTGAGGGTGCAGGATCCCGGCGGCCAGCTTCAGCAGGGTGCTTTTACCTGTGCCGTTCTGACCGATCAGACCGATTGATTGTCCCGGCTCGATGTCCAGGTCGACGTCCCGAAGTGCCCACAGCTCAGTCGCGGTCGTGCGCTTACGGCGGACGAGGACCTCTTTGAGGGTGCGGTTCTGGTCGTGGACGATGCGAAAGCTCCGCGAAACCCCTCGCAGTCGGATCGCCCCGGGCTGCAGATCGGCAGATGTCAAAGCTCGACCGCCATCTCTCGCTCCAGCCTGCGGAACACAGCCACGCCGAGGGCGCACATCACGATTCCGGCGACGACGCAGTAGATGACATCTCCTGCGGCAGGCCATCTGCCGTGAAACAGGGCGTCTCGGATCCCGATGACGAATGGGCTGATCGGGTTGGCGTAGTGCAGGACGTCGATCACCCAGGATTCATTGTCTTCAAGCGAGGTCAACATGTCGAAGCTGTAGAGCACTGGTGTCAGGAAGAACCATGGCACTGCGAGCGCATCCAGGATGTGCTGGGTGTCGCGAAAGTAGACGTTGACCGCAGCCACGATCAGGCTGCAGCCGGCGGTAAAGAGGCCGAGGAACACGATCAGAAACGGCACGGACACCAGCGCCGCGGACCAGCCGTCGGCCAGGATCAGGCACAGTGGCACCGCGATCGCGAACATGGCGGCAGCGGTGAACCATTGTCCGGTCATTGCCGAGAGTGGGACGATCTCGCGGGGAAAGCGCACCTTGGTCACCAGGCTGGCATTGGCGATCAGGCTTGACGCGGCCGACTGCATGCCTCCCATGAACACCGCCCACACGGCAAGTCCGGTGAACAGGAACAGCGCATAGGGGTCGTTGGCGCCGGTGTTCAGCACAAACCGAAACACGAACCAGTACGCGACGACGACGATCGCCGGATTGACCAGGGTCCACACCAGGCCCAGGGCCGAGGCCCGGTAGCGCTGGCGGATCTCGCGTCGAACAAGGTTGCGGAAAAGCGGTGCGTGCCGTCGAACCGCGATCAGTCCATTCACGCGAGCAAGTCTAGTCGTCCGTCGCTTCGCTCCGGCCCGCGGTCGACGTCAGGTGGCAGTCCTGCCTGAGCGGCTGACGTCTGCGGGTCGTGTTGGGGGCGCGACGGTCGTGTCCGCGTATCCTCGGATCGCCTGATAGGTGACGCTCGCGTCGTCGCACGCCGTTCGGATCTGGTCGAGTCGCTCCGGTGGCGCGTCGGGAATCGTTACGTACACCACCTCGGGACGATGCTCGTCCAGGAGCCACTGGATGTCGCGATGGTCGCCCAGAACGGTGATGCCCTGAGCCCGCGATCCTCGTTTGCGGGGATCGTCATCGACGAAACCGACCACAAGGAACTCACCGCGTCGGCGCAGTTCGCGAAGCAGCGAGTTGCCCGCATCGCCTGCTCCGACGATCAGCGCCGTAGGGGTCT
>JANMDV010000193.1:0-10638 GCA_031376485.1 Actinomycetota bacterium | reverse complement strand
CCTCGGCCAGATGGGCGAGCAGACCACCGGTGCGCGCCAGGATCGGGATCGCCTTCATCGCCGCGGCGGGGAAGCCCAAGTCCAGCATGACCGCCGCGATGGGCATCGAGACGTTCATCGGGAGGGGCTTGCCCCACACTTCGGCGACGCTCGTGCGCAGGCACCGTGCGAGCAGGACGTGGGGTCCGCTGACCGCTCGCGTATCCGCAAGCTCAAGGATCCGTTCGGTGCGCGGATCGAGCGGCCGGTGAACCGGATGTCCGAAGCCGGGCGCCTTCCCGCCGCCGTCGTGGATCGCGCGCGCAGCCGTGTCGGCGACGGCCTCGGGGGCGCGGCCGGACGCCACCTCCTGCTGTGCCGTCTCGAGCAGCCGTGCACATTCCTCGGACGTGCCGAGGATGACCGGGCCACAGCCGAGGATCCCCGCCGCCACAGCTCCATGCAGCGATCCGGGATCGGCGGCGAGCGTCATGCGGGCTGCGATGTTGGTCGGCATCATCCCGTGCTCGGCGATCGCGACGAGCAGCAGATCGAGGAAATAGCGCTGATCGTCCGTCGGCTCGCGTCCGGTCAGCAGCAGGTAGAAGTATTCGGTGAAGCTCACCCTGCCCATCAGGTCGCCGCACAGGTCGCGTCCCCGCACTTCGACCCTGTCGGGATAGGCCTGGGCGATGTGACTGACTGGGGCCAGAGCCCTACCGAACTGCATACAGCCTCCGAGCCCCCATCTTTGGCCAGACACCGCTCGCTCGGGTCACCGGACGTTCACTCACCTTTCGCGGTCGCGGCATGCCGTCGCACCTTATCGGAACCCTTGTTCTGGCTGACGATCTAGGAACCCAGCCACGCGTCTCACACGATCCTCTCGAACGCGGTTCGGTCGCTTGTGGCGCGGAAGGGGTTGCCGCGATGATCCTGGACGTTCTGCGCGGCGGGCCGACCCGGCAGCGTCGGCCAAGAGGTCACGGTCGGCCCTCAGCTCGCCGCGACGAGCGCGCACAGCAGAGCGACGGCGTCCGCATCGGATACCCCGTGCTCCCGGACGAGGGACTTCCACGTGGAGAACGCGATGGCGTGGCCGACGGCTGCCCGGGTCCGCCGTGCGTCGGCGCCCCGGAGCCTCCGCCCCCGCATGAGGGTCTCCAGCGCCGCGGCGAGGTAGCCCCGGAACGCGGCGAAGCGCTCGGCGACGATGGGCACGATGCTCTCGTCGCGAAACAGATTGTCGAGCATGCCTTCGGTCTGCCGGTAGTAGCCGTAGAGTTCTCCCAGCGCGATCTCCAGACGCCGGTCGCGGGCGGAGATTCTCGCCCACCCGCCGAGGTCGGGCGGCGGGTTCGCGGCCATCCAGTGCGCGGTGCACGCATCGAAGAGCGCCGCCTCGTCGGGGAAGTGGCGGTAGAGGGTCGAGCGACGCACCCCCGCGTGAGTGGCGATGGCGCTCAACGACGTGCGGGCGGGACCGAGGGTGCCGTGCAGCTCAACGGCGCTTTCGACGATCCGTTGCCGCGTTCCGTCCTGCTGCTCGGCGCGGCGTTGCATGCGATACGGGCGGACGGGCATTTCGGGGGCCATTGGTGTCCGACCATCTTGACGCATCTGTGCACGCTGGTCTAGGTTACGCGACACGGGTGTCCGACGAAATTGAAATGAGGGCAGAGCGATGGCAGTGACGTACGAAGCACGCGTGCTTGGGCCGACCGACGGGCGCGCCGGGTTCCTCGGCAGCATCGGCGTGCGGTTCATGGTCGACGGTGCCACCACCGGCGAGGGCTTTTCGCTCGTGGAGCACCCGATGTCGGCCCGGGCGCTCGCGGCCCCCCTGCACCGGCACACCCACGAGGACGAGTACAGCTACGTCGTCGAGGGTCGGATGGGAGCGCTCCTGGGAGACGAGGTGCTCGAGGCCGGGCCCGGGGACCTGGTGTTCAAGCCCCGTGGCGAGTGGCACACGTTCTGGAACGCCGGCGACGAGCCGTGCCGGATTCTCGAGATCATCGCGCCGGCGGGGTTTGAACGCTTCTTCGCCGAGCTGGTGGCCCTCGGCGGCGTGGGCTCGGCCGACCCCGCGATCCTCGGCGCGCTGTGCGAGCGCTACGGGCTCGAGATGGATCCCTCGACTGTCCCCGGCCTCGTCGAGCGGTTCGGGCTGCGCTTCCCGGGGGAGCCGCTCGAGCGCTGACACCCTGCTGAAGCCACCGCGCGAGAATCCGCTTTGACGCACGAACGGACCCATTCAATCGCAAACGACGATCTGGATGCTTGGGCGGGGAAGGGAGCGAAACCGCGCGATCGGGATCCACCACAACACCCCGCAGCGGGACGGCAAGACGTTGGATGTGCACTGCTTGCATCGTCGTCGAGATCACGGAGGACCGCATCGCCACGGGCCAGGAGCACTTCGTCGACCTCTCCGCATGGGACGAGTTCTGGTCGTAACCTCTCGGGCGCAAGCCCGGGTGGGTCCCCGACGGCGACTACCGACAGCCGCCGTCGCCGAATGTCGACCCCCCGCCAACGCGGGGTTCGGCGGTCAAGGCCGCAGACGGCAGCGGCCGTGCTGGCGGCGCGGCTTCGGGAGTGTCATGAACACGACCCTGCCGGACGGCGACGAAAAGCGAGCAGTACGGTGCTAGCGAGCCTCGCCGCTACTGGTGGTCACCGCGATGTCGCCAGTGCCGTAGGGCTGCGGTTTGCAGCCGGCGAACGATGAGGGAGTCATGACACGGGCGCCCTCACGCGAATTCGGAGCGGACTTCGGCGTCTCTCAGGTACTGGTGCACGAAAGCGATGGCCATGCTGCCCTCGCCGACGGCTGCCGCGACCCGCTTCACGGGACTGAATCGGACGTCGCCGCAGGCGAAGATGCCCGGGACGCTCGTCTCGAGGAGGTACGGGTCCCGGTCGAGCTGCCACCGTCCCGCGGCGCGCACGTCGAAGCCGGTGAGCACGTAGCCCTTCTGGTCGAGCGTGATCTCGGGCGGGAGCCACGCGGTCTCGGCGTCCGCGCCGATGAAGATGAACAGCCCACCCGACTCGAGCCGGGTCGTCTCGCCGGTCGCGGCGTCGCGGACGTCGATCGCTTCGAGCGAGGTGTCGCCGTGCGCGGCCGTCACCTCCGTCCGGACGAGCACGCGGATGTTCGCCCGGGTGGCGAGCTGGTCGACGAGATAGCGCGACATACTCTTCTCCAGCGTCTCTCCACGGCTGAGGATGGTCACGCTCCGCGCGTGGGACGAGAAGAACAGCGCGGCCTGGCCCGCCGAGTTTCCCGCACCGATGATCTGGACGTCCAGGCCGTGGGTGTTCGCCGCTTCGCTGCGTGCCACGCCGTAGAAAATCCCCTTGCCCACGAGGCGTTCGAACCCCTCGATCGCGAGGTGCCGCCACGAGACCCCGCAGGCGAGGATGATCGTCCGCGCCCGCAGGACGTCGCCGCCATCGAGGTGGGTCTGATGCGTCGCCGCGTCGATCCGCGTAACCGTCCGTGTGACGAGGATCTCGGCGCCGAGCCTGCGCGCCTGCTGGAGCGCTCGGCTCGACAGCTCGTCGCCCGACACGCCCGAGGGGAAGCCGAGGTAGTTCTCGATCCGGGAGGACGTTCCCGCCTGACCGCCCGGCGCCTCGCGCTCGACCACGATCGTCCGGAGCCCCTCTGACGCGCCGTACACGGCGGCTGCCAAGCCGGCGGGCCCCGCGCCGACGATCACCGTGTCGTACTCCGCGGCCGCCGGCTCGGTCGCGATGTCGAGGAGCTCGGCCACCCGGCGCAGTTGCGGTCGCACGACGGTCTTGCCGTTCACGACGCGAATAGCGGGGTAGTCACCCTCGGCCGGCAGCGCACTCGACCACTGCTCCGCATCGCCGGGCACGTCCGGCTGGAGCCATCTGAACCGAACTTGGTTGCGGTCGAGGAAGCGCCTCAGCTCCGCGCAGGAGGCGTCCCACCGATGGCCCAGGACGATCGCCCGGAACGGGGCGGGTGCGGACACGACGGCCTGCAGACCTCTGGGCCCGCTGATCCGGTTGCTCGCCAGGATGCCCACCCGCTTCGCGACCTCCGGCGCGACGGCGGCGAGGGCGTGGTAGTCGTGCGGCTCGATCCGGAAGACGCGCGACGGCTCGGTTGCCCGGAACCCGGCGGGTTGACCCATTCCGAACGCGATCGAGAGCTCCCCGATGATCTCACCGGGCAGCCGCTCGCCGATCACGCGCTCCAGTCCGTCGATGAACCTGACCACCTCGATCCGACCCTCGATCACACCGAGCAGTGCCCGCTCGTCCCCCTCGTATACGGCGTACTCGCCGGGACTGAGTGAGATGTCGGCCGCAACGCGACAGAGCCGCTCGCAGTCGACTGGATCGAGACTCGCGAACACCTCGAACTGCACGATCTCCTCCGGGGTCACCATGCGAGCCACCGCCGCCGGGCCGAGCAGACCGCACTCGGGCCGCTCGGGGCGCCGACCAGCGCCGTACCGATCTGAGCACGCTCCCGCTTCGTCCCCTTGGCCACGGGATCAACTCTACGGCGCCGGCTCGCCCACTGCGGAAGCATTTTTTTCCGCTCGCCGAACCCCTCGGGCCGAACCTTGATGGTTCAAACGTCGAGGCTTGGTCTTGCGAAATGGAACTAAACGGCGCACTTTCGAACCTCCAAACCCTAAGTTTACTCCGCAGAATGTTGCGGGCTCGGACTCGGCTGGCGGCACAGCGACGACCGAGCGATCGCCTCGCGGTGACGATGTCACCCAGACCGCAACCGCTTCTGCGAACCATCGTTAGGGTCCTTGAGGTGGCCGACAGCCCGATGCCCGTCCACGCGATTCACCGGGCGGTCGAGGCTCGTCTTGGCCAATCCGTGAGCTACGCATCCCTCAAGCACTGCCTCAGCGAGCATGCTCGCGGCGGGAGACCGCGCCTGGCGCATGAATGCTGGGGTTGGTACCGGATCAGGTAGCTGATCGAGGCCAGCCATCGTGCGGGGCTCAACGACGAGAGACACCTGCACAAGCTGCAGCGGGTGCATCGAGCCCTGCGGTTCGACGAGCGTTTACCAAAACAACAGTTAGTATGTTTATATGGGCGACGAACGCTGCGACCTGCTTTGTCTCGATCTCCCGCAGGCCGAGGCGCTTCGCGCCATGAAGCTGACCGGCGGCGCTGCCGAGGCCGCGGCCGAGCGGGCGCGCGCGCTCGGCGATCCCACCCGACTGACGGTGATCAGAGCACTCGGCCAGTCGGTGACCTCAGAGCTGTGCGTGTGCGACCTCTCCTGGATCGCCGAGCGTTCGGAACAACTCGTCGGGCATCACCTGCGCGTGCTACGCCGCGCCGGGCTCGTCCGCTCCCGCCGCGACGGCAAGATGGTGCTCTACCAGCTGACCGAGTCGGGCCGGAGGCTCCTCGATGCTGTGCTGGAACCGGCGCAGGTTGCGCGGTGAGCACGCAGCGTATCGGCCTCCCCGAGTGGTTGGCGCCGGGTACCCAAAGACCCGTCGCCGTGGGGAGCCCCGAGTGGCTGCGCATGGCCAGCTGGGCGAGGCGACTCTCATGGATCAGCCTCCTCTGGATGAGCGCCGAAGGCGCCATCGCGATCACCGCTGGCTTGCTGGCAGGCTCGGTCGCGCTTATCGGCTTCGGTCTCGATTCCGCAGTGGAGGGCTTCGCCAGCCTCGTCATCATCTGGCGCTTCACCGGGGGGCGCACGCTCTCCGACCACGCAGAGCGGCGCGCACAGCATCTCGTCGCGGTCCAGTTCTTCCTCCTCGCCCCGTACATCGCCATCGAGGCGATCCGCTCCTTAGCCGGGAGCGAGCACCCCGACGCCAGCTGGCTCGGGATCGGGCTTGCCGTCTCCAGCGTGATCGGCATGCCGGTCCTCGGGGTGGCCAAGCGAAGGATCGGGGAGTGCCTCGGTTCCGTCGCGACCAAAGGCGAAGGCGCGCAGAACCTGCTCTGCGCGTACCTGGCCGGCGCCTTGCTGGTGGGTCTGCTTGGGAACGCGCTGCTCGGCTTGTGGTGGCTCGATCCAGCCGTAGCATTGCTCGTCGCCGCGGTGGCGGTGCGTGAGGGTGCGTTGGCGTGGCGCGGAGAAGGCTGCGGCTGCTGCGAGCCCGCCATCCCCGCTACCCCGACCGACGCTCCCGGCTGCAACGACTCCTGCCACTGACCGCTCCGGTCTCCAGGCAGCCCGCTCCGGCACGGCACGGGTTCCTCAGGGTTCTCACGTCGTGCGAAGGGTTCGACACGCTGCAACAGAGGCAATGGAGCTAAGCGGGTTCGAACCGCTGACCTCCTGGGTGCGATCCAGGCGCTCTCCCAGCTGAGCTATAGCCCCAACGTCGTCGTATCCTAGCCTGCGGATCAGCGCGGTGCCAGCCGCCAGGGGGACGGGCAGGACGACGGCCGGGGTGACAGCCTACGGGCGGTGATCGACCTTCACTCCCACATCCTTTCCGGCATCGATGACGGGCCGACCAGTATGCGTGACTCGGTCGAGATGGCGCGGCTTGCCGCAGCCGACGGGATCACGGTCGTGGCGTGTACGCCGCACCGGGGGTATCGGTATGACACGACGCCCACGCAGGTCGCCGACGCGATCGCCGCGCTTCAGCCGGTGATCGATGCGGCGGGCATTCCGCTGCGCGTCGTGTCGGGGCTTGAGATCGCGATCGACCGGGCGATCGAGATGGACGAGGACGAGCTTCGCGCGGCGACGCTCGGCGCCAATGGGCGGTGGCTTCTGATCGAGATGCCATTCCAGGGGTGGCCGCTTGAGCTGCCGAACCTGCTGACCGCGCTCGAAGTGCGCGGGTTCGGCGCCGTCATCGCCCACCCAGAGCGCTCGCAGTCGGTGCAGGCGATGCCGGACCGGATGCGCGACATCGTCGGGCGTGGTGCGCTGCTGCAACTGACCGCGCAGAGCCTGACCGGTGAGAACGGGCCACGGCCGCTTCGCTGCGCCGAGCACCTGCTGCACGCCGGCTTTGCCCACATCATCGCCTCGGACATGCACTCCCCCACGTGGCGTCCACCCGGGATGAGCGAAGCGCTGACCGCGGCGGCCTTGATGTTCCACGCCAAGCCCGACGACCTGCGCTGGATGGTGGACGACATCCCACGCGCCGTCCTGGAGGGCAGGGACGCCCGCCCGCCGCGCCTGCCGGGAGCGCCCAAGCTCGAACCCGTCAAGAAGACGCCTCGTGGCCCTGACGGTCAACGGCTGCGGGCACCCCGGGCACCCGACCCAACCTCCTGAAACGCCGGCGGACCTGGCGCTACCCGAACGCCCCGACCGGTCGCCCCCCGGGATCCGCCCGGTTTGCCGCCACCGAGGACAGCGTTGCCTGCAGACCGTCGGCAAGGGGCATCTCGGCGTGCCACCCGTACAGTTGGGCGGCTTTTGCGGGGTCCAGGCAGCTTCGCTGGAGCTCACCTTGACGGGCCGGAGCGAACTCGGGTGCCACCTCGCCACCGAGGCCTTCGATCAGGTCAAGCACCGTGACCTCACGGCCGGCGCCGATGTTGACGGTCTCGCCCGCGGGGCCCTTGGCTGCCGCCAGAAACGCCCGGCACACGTCGGCGACGTAGACGTAGTCACGGGTCTGCAGGCCGTCACCGAACACGCGGGGCGGATCGCCGTCCAGCATCTTGCCGCAGAAGATTGCGACGACCCCGGCCTCGCCGTGCGGGTCCTGGCGCGGGCCGTACACGTTGCCGAGGCGCAGGCACACCCCTTCGAGCCCGTACAGGCGACCGTAGGTGTGGATGTACCCCTCCCCGGCCATCTTGCTCATGCCGTAGTGGCTGAGCGGTCTGGTCTCGGCGGTCTCGGGCGACGGCACCGGCAGACCCTCGTACTCGCCGTACCCGGCGCCGCCGGTGCTCGCGAACACGACCCTTGCGCCGACGGCGTGTGCGGCCTCGAGTACCGCGATCGTGCCGATGATGTTGACGTCCGCGTCGAACGAGGGCTCTGCGAGTGCCCGTCGCACATCAGCTTGGGCCGCCAGGTGGAAGATGACCCCCGGCCGAGCGGCCTCGGTGACCGCGCGCAGGGCCGCGGCATCGCGGATGTCGAGTTCGTGGAACTCCGCTTGCGGCGGAATCCGCGACCGCTGCCCGTGTGACAGATCGTCCACTACGTGTACCGCCGCGCCCTCGGCCAGCAGCGCATCGGCCAGGTTGGAGCCGATGAATCCGGCGCCCCCTGTCACCATGACGGTCGGGGACGTCACGTTGGTATCCTCGCGACTTCGAACGGAAGGATGTTGGCTCTGGTGCGGCTGATCGTGACGGACAATTCCACGGCGGCCCGGACCATTGCGGATCGCATCGCCAAAGGCAAGGTGCTCGGGGCATCGGTGCATCGCGTGCCGGTGTTCGACGTGGACGGCGACCAGCCGACCCGGGTGATCGGGCTGGGTGGCCTGCTGTTCGAACCCGCAGGCGACCCGCCGGAGTGGGCACCCGCGCGACGCGCGCCGGCCAACGCCCTGCGAATGCTCGCCCGTTCCGCGACGTCCCTCATCCTGGCGACCGACGATCCGTTGCTGGCGGCCCAGGCCCGTGACGTGGCCGCTGCGGGCAGGCCGCTCTTGCTCCGGGCGGCCCGCGTTGGCCAGCCACCGTTCACCCGGCTTCGCCACATCGACGACCTGGCCGGCGAGGCCGCGGCCTTCGCGCTCGAGATCGACGCGGTATTGGCCGCCCATCTGGCCGACCTCGACCCCGCGCTTCGCCGCGACGACCTGGCTGCGCTGGGCATCGCCGGCACCACACCTGTGAGCCGACCTGTCCTGCACCGCGCACACGTCGCAGACGAAGTGATCGCCCACTTGGCAGAACGCGGGTACCTGGTCGACGACCCGGCGTGGCGAAGCCCCGCCGGCACCCTGGTCTCGGCGGCGGTGGACCCGGCACTTCTGGATCCCGCACTCTCGGCGTCGTGCGACGCTTGGATCGGCGCAGTGGGCCGCGGGACCCTGACCCGCACAACCGCGTTGCAGCGGGTGCGGTCACTGGTCGGGGGGCTCCGGCGACCGCGCCGCGTCGAGGGTTTGGACGCCGGACGCCTGATCGGTCTGTGCCCGGAATGCGGCGAGTGGATGGGTGGCGTCCGTGGCAGGCTGACCTGCATGGGCTGCGGCCACGGGTACCGACTGCCGCGCCAGGTCGAGGCCCTCGCGGTGCCGGGCACGACGTGCGCCGCGTGCGACGCACCGCTGATCATCCCGGTCATCCACGGCCGCCGCGACGAGCCACGCTGTCCCGATGCCACCGGATGCCCCACGCGACTGGGCGTGCGCGTTGGAACGTGAGCCCCGGCGAGGTCTCTCGGACATCTTGGCGCGCCTTCGCCGCGACGTGGAAACGCGCTTGGACGAGCCGACTGTCCCACGCTGGGCGCGGCCGTTGGGCTGGGCCATTGCGGTCGCGATCGTTGTGATCGTCGTCATCGCCGTCATCAGCGCGAACCCGCTGTGAACGGGCGGTTCATCGCATTGGAGGGAGTCGACGGCTGCGGCAAGTCGACGCAGACGGCGTTGCTTGCCGCTGCGTTGCGCGCGGCCGGCTACACCGTCGTCGAGACCCGCGAGCCGGGCGGCACTCCCCTGGGCGAGGCCGTTCGGGGCATCGTGCTGGAGAGCGGGGGCGAGATGTCTGCGGTGGCCGAGGCGTTGCTCTTCGCGGCGTCGCGGGCGCAACACGTCGCGCAGGTCATCCGGCCAGCGCTCGCTGCGGGATCCTGGGTCGTCTGCGACCGGTTCGTCGACTCGTCCCTTGCCTACCAGGGGGCGGCCCGTGGCCTGGGCATCGACGTCGTCTGGGCCATCAACGCCCCGGCGGTGGGCGGCTGCCTGCCCGACCGTACGATCGTGCTTGACGTCCCGCCTACGACGGCGGGTCGACGAAACGCCGGGCCAAAAGACCGCATCGAGGTCGAGGGCATCACGCTGCAGGAGGCGGTCGCTGCGGGCTACCGGGAACTTGCCGCGCGCTACAGCGAGCGCATCCGGGTGATTCCGGCGCAGGGCTCGGTGGAGCAGGTACACAGACAGGTCATGGACGAAGTGGAGCTGCTGGTGTGATCGAGATCCCCGATCAACCTCTGGCGGAGCGCATTCTGCGCGCCGCGCTTGAGCGTCCCAACCCACCGCAGCAACTGCTCTTTTATGGCCCGCCCGGTACGGGTAAGCGCGCGGCCGCCCGGGCGGTGGCCTGGGGGCTCATCGACCCCACCGGCACGCACGGCCCCGACAAGGCATCACTGGATCTGACGGTGGTCGCCGCGACCGGCGCATCGATCCGCTTGGAGGCCGACCTGGATCCGGCGCTCGCCGACCTGGCCGCGCGGCCGGCCGTGGGCCTGCGACGTGTGCTGATCATCGACGGGGCGGAGCGACTGCGCGAACGCGAGGGGGCGCCACGCATCTTGAAGCAACTTGAGGAGCCACCGCCGCGATCGCACCTGATCCTGGTGACCGACCACGTCACCGACCTGCTGTCGACGATCCGCTCGCGGTGCCTGCCGGTCCCGTTCCGTTCGCCGGGGTGGCGTCAGATCGCGACGCATCTGGAGACGGCGGGGTTGACCGCCGAGGCGGCTGCGGGACTGGCCCGAGCCGACGGTGC
>JANMDV010000011.1:0-5688 GCA_031376485.1 Actinomycetota bacterium | reverse complement strand
AGGAACGGGATCGTGTCGGCGCGCGCGCCCTCGCTGAGCACCAGGTTGCGGTTGGTCTGGTAGGCGTCGGTGCCGGGCGCTCCGGGCGGCACGACCAGGTTGCCGAAGAAGATCGTGTGGGCCGTGTCTTTGATGGCGCCCTTGTACAGCAGGTTGGAGTACGTGTTGGGCGCCTCGTGACGCGAAATCACCCGGTGTTCAAAGTGCTGGTCGTCCGACGCGAAGAACAGGCCGAGCGCACGTGCGTCGGCACCCTGGCCAACGCACTTGAGCGTCGGCTCGACACGGACGACGTCACCGCCGAGGGTCACGACCACTGACCGCACCTTCGCGTCCTTGGCGACACTTCCCTGGACGATCGCGTGGTGGCGGACGCCCTTGCCCCAATCGATGATCGAGACGTGCTCCAACTCCCCGCCCTCTGCCACGAACAGCTCGACGACGGTCGACACGTTGACCGGGCCGGCCAGATTCGCGGATGCGTAACGGTCGATCACGGTCGCTTTGGCACCGGCTTCGACGACGACGAGCGTCCGCCCAAAGACCCGCCCCGCCGCACCGGTGATCGTCGAAAGCGCCTCGACCGGCAACTCGAGACGGGCGCCGGCCGGCACGTACACAAACGTCCCCGAATCCCAACGGGCGGCGTTGAGCGCACCCGGCTTGTCGTCAAACCCGACGAGCGAGTAGAGCCGCTCGCGGACCAATCCCTCATGCGACGAGAGGGCGTCGGCGAGGTCCGCGACGATCACACCGTCGGGGGTCGCTCCGGGTGCCTCGGTGATCGCGCCATCGACGAAGGTCAGCCGCGCCGCGCGCGCGCCTCTGTGCGGTGCGGATGCCGCGCCGACGGCGTCGAGCGCGTCAGGCTCGGGGCCCTCGAGCGCCAGGTCGGCGGGCGGTGTGAAACGCCACTCCTCCTCCTGCCCGGTCAGGGAGGGAAGGGAGGTGAACGTCTTCGCGGCCGTCGCCCGGGCTTCGTCTGCCCACGCGGGACTAGCCAATCGATCCCTCCATCTGCAGTTCGATGAGTCGGTTGAGCTCGACGGCGTACTCCATGGGAAGCTCCTTGGCGATCGGCTCGATGAACCCGCGCACGATCATCGCCATGGCCGCCTCTTCGGAGAGTCCGCGGCTCATCAGGTAGAAGATCTGGTCGTCGGCGACCTTGGACACCGTGGCCTCGTGGCCGATTGAGGTGTCCTCCTCCTGGATGTCCATGTAGGGATACGTGTCGGAACGGCTGTCCTCGTCGAGGAGCAGCGCGTCACACACGACCGACGCCTTGACGCGCTTGGCGCCGGGTTCGACGCGTACGAGGCCGCGGTAGCTGGTGCGACCGCCGCCCTTGCTGACGGACTTCGACACGATGGTGGACGACGTGTCGGAGGCCACATGCACCATCTTGGCGCCGGCGTCCTGGTGCATGCCCTCGCTGGCGAACGCGACCGACAGCACCTCGCCGCGCGCGCCCTTTCCGACCATCCATACGGCCGGGTACTTCATGGTCAGGCGCGAGCCCAGGTTGCCGTCGACCCACTCCATCGTGGCGTTCTCGTGGCACACGGCGCGCTTGGTGACGAGGTTGTAGACGTTGGTCGACCAGTTCTGGATCGTCGTGTAGCGGCAGCGCGCGCCCTTCTTGACGATGATCTCGACGACCGCCGAGTGCAGCGAGTCGCTGGAGTACACCGGTGCGGTGCAGCCCTCGACGTAATGCACGAACGAGTCCTCGTCACAGATGATCAGCGTCCGCTCGAACTGGCCCATGTTCTCTTGATTGATCCGGAAGTAGGCCTGCAGCGGGATCTCGACGCGCACACCCGGCGGCACCCAGATGAACGATCCGCCGGACCACACGGCCGAGTTCAAGGCCGAGAACTTATTGTCGCCCGGCGGGATGACGGTGGCCCAGTACTCGCGGAACAGGTCCGGGTGGTCGCGAAGCGCCGTGTCGGTGTCGCAGAAGATCACGCCCTGGGCCTCGAGGTCCTCGCGGATGGAGTGGTAGACGACCTCGCTCTCGTACTGGGCGGACACACCGGCCAGGAACTTCCGCTCGGCCTCGGGGATGCCCAGGCGATCGAACGTGTTCTTGATGTCGTCCGGCACCTCGTCCCACGTCCGGCCCTGCTTCTCGCTGGCGCGGATGTAGTAGTAGATGTCCTGGAAATCGATGTTGCCGAGTTCGCCGCCCCAATCGGGCATTGGCTTGCGGTTGAAGATCTCGAGCGAACGCAGGCGGAACTTGGTCATCCACTCCGGCTCGCCCTTGAGCGCACTGATCTCGCGCACGACGTCGGCGTTGACACCCTTTTTGGGCTCGAACTTGTAGTGCGTGGGATCGCTCCACCCGTATTTGTACGGGCCGATCTCTTCGAGTTCTGGGGGCGTGGTAGTCGACACAGCTCCTCCTCGGGTGCTCGCGTCTCGCTTCTAACGGATATCTAGGTTACCGTAATAGGTCTGTGCCGGTCCGGCAAGTGCCGACGGCCGAGAATGCGGGTGTAAGGTGCGACGAACGTTGCGGGGGAGTTGGTGGCGCTGAGGCAACCTCAGACCGAGCAGGAGATCGAGCGGCTCGCCAACGCGCTCGGAGACCCCACGCGACGACGCGTGTTCTTCGTGGTGCGTCAGGCGACGGAGGCGCAGACCAAGGACAACGTCGCCGAGGCCGTCGGCATCGAGCGGCGCCTGGCGGGGTTTCACCTGGACAAACTGGTCGAGCAGGGCTTTTTGACCGCGGAGTTTCGCCGTCGCGAAGGCGGGGGTCCGGGCGCAGGCCGCCCTCCCAAGGTGTACACCCTGGCCGAGACCGAGGCCGCCGTCTCCCTTCCCGAGCGCCATTACGACCTGTTGGCGGAGCTGCTGCTGCGCGCGTTGAGCGAGCCGGGTTCCTCGCCGCAGGCCCAGCTCGAATCGGTCGGGTTCGAGTTCGGGCGGTCGCTGGCCGAGGAGCAGGCCGCGGTCGGGGCGTCGCCGTTCACCCCGACGCAGGCGATCGCCGAGGTCGTGCGGCTCCTGTCGCGGTACGGGTTCGCCGCCACGAGCGAGGGCACCGCCACCACGATCAAGGCGTGCTCGTGCCCGTTCGAGGAGATGGCGTTCCACGATCCGGAGCGCGTCTGCGGCCTCGACCGCTCGATCTGGAAGGGCATCTTGAGCGTCTACGCGCCTCACGCCACGATCACTTCGACAACCGCGCGCGCCGAGGGCGACGAGGCCTGCGTGGCGGAGGTCGTCACCACCTCCACCATTTCGTAAAAGCCAGGAGGCTCGTGCGGCGCGCTGGCCCTGCGCCGGTGTCCGCGGCCGGAGACGGTGATCGGCCGGCGACTCCGGTCATGGTACCGTCGTGCGGTCACTGCCGAGAGGGCGGAACGATGAGCGGTCGGAGACCGGCGAAGAGGAAGCGCGGGCGGATGCTCGCGGTTGGCGTTCTGGGCGCGACGTGTGGGCTGCCGTCGCTGGCGGCGAGTGACGCTCACGCGGCGTGCATCGCCAGCCTCACGTGGAAGGGCCAGCTGTACATCGGGATTGCCACGCCCAAGCCGATCAACGCGACCGTAGCTCTCAGGACCACGGCACTCGTGCCGCCCTGTGTGGACGCGCCGGGCACCGGGCAGCCAACGGAGTCCACGCCTGCTCGCGTTCGGACGGTCGTGGGCCTTCGGCCGTCGGTCGCGCTGGCTTCGCCTGAGGCGGCGGGAGGGGGCGACGCATCATCTCCCTGGCCGTCGGCTATCTGCCCCAGCTCCGCGGTCACCCGGCGCGCAGGTTCCTCTCCTCGAATTCGATCCTTGAGGGCTTCGCATGCTCGTCGCGGACACGCGGGTTGATCGGCCGGATCGGCGCACCGCCCGCGCATGGTTCTTCGAGCTGAAGTTGCGGCCGCTGCCGCAGCGGCCCGAGCGAACGGTGCGGCTCGATTTCGGGGAACGAACGATCGTCGACGTTCCACGCCGCAACGGGCTGCCGTACCTGAGCACGGGCCGGCGCGTCAAAATCAGCTACAGCGTGTGTCGAAACGGCGAGGCCCGTCTGCTGCTGACCCGGGCGATCAGACAGGTGCGCTAGATGTAGTCCTTCCAGCGGGTGATCGCGAACAGAACCGTGATCCAGCCGAACAGTCCCGCCAGCCCGAGGGCCGCGATCCAGTCGTAGTGATTCGCTCTGCCGAGTGCGACGACGAACTCGACGAGCAGGGCGATCGTGCAGATGCCAAACAGGCTGAAGCCGAGCCAGTTGGCCCATCCGGTCGGAAAGAGCTTGCGAAATCCGGTCAGCTCAACGGTGGGCTCGTAGTTGCGCCGCCGTCCGCCTTGCTTCTTCTTGTTCGCACCACGAGCCACTGCCATGACGCGACGATAGCAGTCCACCCCGGCGAGACGACGCCAGGCCGGTTAGCCTCTGACCATGGATCTGGGAATCGCGGAGAAGGTCGCCCTGGTCACCGGGGCGAGTCGTGGCCTGGGGTTTGCCGCAGCCGCGGCGCTCGCGGCCGAAGGCTGTCGCGTTGCAATCTGTGGGCGAGACACGGCCCGCATCACCGAGGCGGCGGCGTCGATCGGTGCGCATCCGATCGTGGCGGACATGTCGGCGCCCGACGGTCCCAAACGGGCCGTCGCCGAGGCCGCCGATGCGCTCGGCCCGGTGGACATCCTCGTCGCGAATGCCGGCGGGCCGGTGCCGGGTGGATTCCTGGACGTCACGGAAGACGACTGGGAAAAAGCCGTCCAGCAGAACCTGATGGGCACGATCCGGTTGATGGCGGCCGCGGTGCCCGGCATGCGCGAACGCGGGTGGGGTCGGATCGTCACGATCACGAGCCGGACGGTGCGCGAGGCCATCGACGGCCTTGTGCTCTCCAACGCCACCCGGGCCGGGGTCGCCGGCGCCGTTCGGACGCTGGCGCGTGAAGTCGCGCGTGACGGTGTGACGGTCAACAACGTCCTGCCCGGATCGTTCGCCACGGAGCGTCTGGTCGAGCTCCACGGCAGCGCCGAGGCGGTCGCCCAACGCGGCAAGGAGACGCCGATGGGGCGGATCGGCGAGGCCTGTGAACTCGGCGCGGTGATCGTGTTCCTTGCGAGCCGTCAGGCCTCGTACTTGACCGGCGCGTCGATCCTGGTGGACGGGGGAGAGAGCCACGTGATCGCGTGAGCGAGGGATTCCGCTTCACCTACCGCACCCGGACGGAGTTCAGCGACACGGATGTGACCGGCGTTGTCTACTACGGCCGCTACCCGGTGCTGTTCGACCGCGCGGTATTCGCGTACCGGCGCCATCTGGGGCTCGATCTCCTGGGTCCTCCGGGCCACCACTTCCTGGTTCGCGCCATGGCAGCTCAGTACCACGCGTCGCTGCGTTTCGACGACGAGGTCGAAGTCCATGTGCGTGTCGCGACCATCGGCCGCACAAGCCACGGTTGCGACCTGCGCGTCGAACGCGTCGACGGTGACGAGCGGATTCACTGCGCGGATGGTCAGGTCACGGTCGTCGGCGTCGACGGGTACGGAGCGCAGTCCAGACCGAGCCCCATGCCGGTGGAACTCCGCCGGCAGATTGAGACATTCGAGGGCTTGGGGTGAGCGTCGCGTCGCGTGAGCGTCTCCGCCGGCTTCTGCGCGTGGCCGAGCCGGATCTGGCCGAGGCGAATCTGCTGATCGCGACCGAGGCGTACCCGCG
>JANMDV010000001.1:0-1764 GCA_031376485.1 Actinomycetota bacterium | reverse complement strand
GAGGAGCGGTTGGGGCAGCGACTCCTGGATCGCAACGGGCGTCGCGTCGGACTGACCGAGGCCGGTCAGGTCCTCGAAGCGCATGCGCGGCGGATGATCGCGCTCGAGGCGGACCTGGAGCGCGCGATGGGGGAGGTGGGTGAGCACGTGGCCGGGCGTTTGCAGCTCGGTTCGTCCACGGGCCCGGGCGAGGTGCTCTTGCCAGGTCTGCTCGGGCAGTTCCGCCAGGCGCACCCGGCTGTGACGGTGAGCCTGGTCGTCCATGACACCCAAACGATCTGCGACCGGGTGTTGGATGGAGAGCTTGAGCTCGGCATCGTCGGTGCCGCCCGTCCGCAGCGTGGCCTGGAGTACGCGCCATTTCTGCGTGACGAGCTGGTGGTGATCGTCCCGCCGGGACACATGCTCGCTTCTCGCGTATCGATCGTCCTTGACGAGCTCGCACGACTTCCGCTCCTGATGCAGCAGCGTGGCTCCGGCGTGCGGGCGGTGCTGGAGGAGGCGTTCCGGGTCGCAGGGATCCGGCTCCAGGAGATAGATGTCGCGATGGAGCTGGGGTTACAGCAATCGGTCAAGACGGCGGTGCTCAATGGGTTAGGTATCACCGTTATGTCGAGGTTGACTGTTGCGCCGGAAGTCGCAGACGGTCGGCTGGTAGCGCTCCCCATTGAGGGGCACGAGCTGGCCCGTGACTTTTCTGTCGTCCGGGCGGCCGGGCGTACCCCGACGCGGCTGACGGCGGCGTTCCTGGAGTTCGCACGGGCTGAGCTCGCCCGTGATTCATAAACGGGCGTTATCGGAGCTATTCGTTAAGATAGGGATATGAGCGGAAATTCCCACGGCCGGTGCGATGTCCTCGTCGTGGGGTCGGGCGGCGCCGGCATGAGCGCCACGCTCGCGGCGCGCGCCGCCGGATCGTCAGTCGTCGTCGCGACCAAGTCGGCTCTGGGTGCGTCCAACACCGGTCGGGCGCAGGGCGGTATCCAAGCGGCCGTTGGTGACGGCGACACGGTCGCGTCGCACTTCGAAGACACGTTTGCCGCGGGCCACCGCGATGGCGTACCGGGCCTCGTGCAAACGTTGGTCGCCGGCGGTCCCGAGGCGATCAATTGGCTGGCCTCCCTCGGCGTGGCGTTCAGCCGCGACGACGGCCGGTACCGGGTCATCCGCTGCGGCGGCGCCAGCCGTGAGCGGCTGCTGCAGGCGGGCGAACGGACGGGCGCGGACATGGTGCAAGCGCTGCGGGCCGCCGTGCGCGACAGTGGGGCCGAGGTGCGGGAGTCGTTGTCACTCCAGACGCTCGAGCCCGACGGGGACGGCTGGCGCGCCACGCTCGTGACGAAATCGGGCGCGTCGCAGAGCATCCACACCGGCGCGGTCGTGTTGGCGGCCGGGGGCGGGCTTGCGGGCGAGGCGGCCGCGCTCGGCGTCGGCAGCACCAATCATCCGGACGCCACGCCCGAGGTGCTCAACTTGGCCCTGGCGCTCGGCGCCGAGGGCATTCACCTGGACTCATGGCAGAAGCACCCCACGGGTTCGGTGTGGCCCGAGGCCCTCGCCGGCTACGCCCTGCCCGAGACCACCCGGGCCTACGGCGCCACCCTGCACGACGCCGAGGGCGAGCGGTTCGTCGACGAGATGGCGCCGCGCGACGTCGTCGCCCAGGGCATCGTGGACGCCGTCGACACCGGCCGTGGTGTGATCGCTCCCAACGGCCGCGCCGCGGTCTGGCTCGACACCGCGGCCATCGATCGCGAGAAGGGG
>JANMDV010000290.1:0-1831 GCA_031376485.1 Actinomycetota bacterium | reverse complement strand
GTTCGCTTGCACAACGGAGGTGCTGCCCGGACGATATGTCGTCTACTCCTGCGGGCTGATCGCCACCTTGACCGAGCCCTCTTCGCGGTTCGCCATGATGCGGTAGCCGTCGGCGGCCTGATCCATCGGCAGGTCGTGGGTGAGCACCGGGGAGGGGTCGATCTTGCCCTGCTCCAAGAGCGGCAGAAGCGTCGGCAGGTACTTCCGCACGGGGGCGACCCCGCCGGCCACCGTCACGTTCTTCATGAAGGCCGCGTCCCAGGGGATCTCCGGTGCGCCCAGGAACACCTCCATGCCCACATAGCCGATGCCGCCGCCCGGCTCGACGATCTCGGCCGCGTACTTCATGGTCTCGCTGCTGGCGACGGCGGCCAGCACCGACGAGGGGCCGAAGCCGTCCGTCAGTTCCTTGAGCAGTTCGGTCGGGTCGTCGCGTGTCGTGTTCACCGTATGGGTGGCGCCCATCCTCTTGGCGATCTCCAGGCGGTCGTCGTGGTGACCGGTGATCACGATGTTCGCCGGGTTAAACAGGGTTGCCGCGTGAACGGCGGAAAGGCCCACTGCGCCGTCTCCCATCACCAGAACCGTGTCGCCTTCCTTCACTCCGCCGCACACGCAGGCGTGGTAGCCGGTGGCGAACACGTCGGTCAGCGGCAGGGTTCGCATGTCGTTGGAATCGTCGGCGAGCGATTCCGGCAGCTTCGTGAGCGTGCCATCGGCCATCGGCACCCGAACGTACTGGGACTGGCCGCCCTGCACCTCGCCGCCTCCGGGCCAGAAGGTCTGGAAGCCGAAGCACCCGCCGGCAACGCAGGAGGTGAACAGCCCCCGCCGGCAGAAGCGGCAGTCCCCACACGAGATCCAGAAGGGGGCGAGCACCTTGTCGCCGCGCGCGAAGGCCTTGACCGCGGGCCCCACCTCTTCGATCACGCCGACGAACTCGTGACCGGTGCGACACCCGGCGCTGAAGCCGAATGCCTCGCCGTGGTTGTAGATGTGGAGGTCCGAGCCACACACCGACGCTTTGGTGACCCTGACGATCACGTCGCCGGGCTCGACGATCGAAGGATCGGGAACCGTCTCGACGCGCATGTCCCGATCTGCCTGGTAGACGATGCCCTTCATCGTGTTCTCCATGTGTCGCGAGTGTGAGGCACGATCCGGTGCCGGGAATCGAGCCTACCGGGCCGTGGCGCCCTCAGCCCTCGGCAGGCGAATTCCATTCACCTCAGCATGCCCGCCGCGCGGAGTGAATCGGTCAACCGTGACCTGCTCGCACCGCGGAGTTGGCACCCCCTGGGCCGCATTTGCGGGTCCTTCTTCTTCCGCACGGGATTCATGATGAGGGCCCGTCCCGGAACGACTGCTCGGTTGGCGGCTGCAAACCGTCGCCCGACGGCACCGGCGAGATCGCTGTTACCACCAGTGGCAGCGGGGCTCGCCGGCACCGTATTGCTCGGTTTTGCTTCGGAAATAGCCGTCCTGCGGTTCGTGTTTCCAGCCGCCGGGGGCGAGCCCCGCTCCGGGCCGTTTCGCTCGCCACCCTTCGTAGGAGTTATTCCGTGACGGGCCCCTACGGACGGCGGATTTCAGGGTGCGCGGGGCGAGGCGAATCGCTGTCGACCTGAACGTTTCAGTGACGGGGCGGTGCCTCAGGTACCTCGGCCTGGACGGACTCGGCCCGTGACCGGAGTGATCGACCCGGCGTGCGTCCTGTCACTCGGCGGTCCAGCCTTCGATGAGCGTGTTCGGGGGAAGCGAGCGGTCGCGGACCTTTCGTGCCTGCTCGACCCCGGCGACCGGTAGGCCGCGGGGATCGAGGATCCCGACC
>JANMDV010000289.1:0-5379 GCA_031376485.1 Actinomycetota bacterium | reverse complement strand
CTCCGGTGGCACTACGACAAGCTGCTCGTGACGTTCAGCCGAAGGCTCAACATCGTCACCGCCATCCGGACCCTCTACGCGGGAGCGCGCACGTCCAACGGCATCACGGTCGGAACCTTCGTTGGCGACCTCGAACGCAGGATTGGAGCGGAGTTCGGGTTCTGCACCCGAAGCGGCGTCATCCAGACGTGCTCAGAGGTGTCACTGTTCACCGTCACCCAATACCAGGTGGTCCGGGGTCGCGTCGCCTGGATCGAGGTCGCGCTCGCGGTCGACCTGTTCGCTTAGTGCTCCCTCTCGCAATTATGATCGCGCCTATTTGTACTCGACCGCCTCCAATCGGGCGCTGTAGCCGCGTTGGATGACGAGGTCCGCGGCGCGTTCAGCGACCTCGTGTCCGGTCACGACGACGCTCAGCTCACCCTCCTCCTCGCCGGCGCCGCTTCGAAGCGACAGGTCCTCGATGTTGATGTGGGCGTGGCCCAATATTGTCGCGACCTCTGAGATGACACCGGGCCGGTTGGGCATCGCGACCACAACGCGCCAGGGCTCCGGCAGCACTTCGGGCTCGGCTTCGCGCAGGCGCGCCCGTCCGACCGCGGCATCGGCCATGAACGTCTCAAGCCAACCTCGGTCGCCCGCCGCAAGAGCCGCGGCGACCTCGGACAAACGTTCGCTCTGATCGTCGATCGCGCGGATGACCGCGTCGCGGTTGGCAAGCAATATATCCGCCCACAGCGGTGGATTCGCGCCTGCGACACGCGTCAGGTCGGTGAACGAGGGCCCCGCCGAGCGAAGGGCCTCGCGCCCCTGCGGCGCGGTAGCGGCCGCCTGGTGGATCAGCGCGGAGGCGATGACGTGCGGCAGGTGTGACACCAGGGCCATGAGTCGGTCGTGGACATCGGCGTCGATGGCCGAGGGACGCGCGCCCGTCGCCGCCACGATGGTATGCAGGCGTTCGTAGAGCTCCGGGCGGGCTTCGGCTGCCGGTGTCAGGAAGTAGGTGGCGCCGGCGAACAGGTCCTCGCGCGCGTACTCGACCCCGCCGCGCTCTGACCCGCAGATGGGGTGTCCCCCGATGAAGCGTTCGCGCTCGGTCGTCGTCAACGCTGCAAGCACGCTGCTCTTTGACGAGCCGACGTCGCTGACGACACAGTCCGGCGCGCTCGCTGCGAGCACATCTCGCGCCAAGCCCGCGATGACGCCAACCGGCGCGGCGACGAACACGGCGGTGGCACCGTCGACGGCCTCGTCGGCAGAGTCACACCCGTGCGTGATCGCGCCCCGCTCGAGGCCGGCGCGCACCGCGGCCCTGTTCGGATCGAATCCGCGGATGTCCTGCACCCCGGCCCGCGAACGCAGGGCGAGCCCCAACGAGCCGCCCATCAACCCCACCCCGATGATCGCGATCGGGCCCACCGACGTTAGTGGTCGGTGTCGGAGACGATCGAAGGGACACTGTCTCCGCCCGCAATGACCTTGCCCATCAGATCGATGAAGCGACGTACGTCGGCGACCCAGGCGACGAACCTGTCGGCATGCAAGGCCTGCGGTCCGTCGCACAGCGCATGCTCCGGCGAGGGGTGAACCTCGACGATCAGACCGTCGGCGCCCGCCACGACCGCGGCCCGGGCCATCGGCAAGATCAGATCACGCTTGCCGGCCGCATGCGAGGGATCGACGATCACAGGCAAGCTGGTCAGGCTCTTGGCGACCGGCACTGCCGAGATGTCGAGCGTCGAGCGCGTCGCGGTCTCGAACGTCCGGATCCCCCGCTCGCAGAGGATGATCTGATCGTTGCCCTCCTTCGCGATGTACTCGGCCGACAGCAACCACTCCTCGATCGTGCTGGACAGTCCGCGCTTCAACAGCACCGGCCGGCCGCACTTTCCGACCTCCTGCAGCAGATCGAAGTTCTGCATGTTGCGCGCGCCGAGCTGGATGATGTCGGCGACCTCCATGACGTCGTCGAGCTGGCGGATGTCCATGCACTCGGTCACGATCGGCAAGCCTGTCTCAGCGCGGGCCTCGGCCAGTATCCCCAGTGCCGGCTTGCCGAGACCCTGGAATGTGTACGGGGACGTGCGGGGCTTGTACGCCCCGCCGCGCAGAAACGTCGCACCCGCCGCGGCGCACACCCGGGCGGTCTCCATCGTCTGCTCGCGCGTCTCGACGGTACACGGACCGGCGATCAGTCCGAAGTGCCCGCCGCCGATCTTGCGGCCCGCGATCTCGAGCACGCGGTCCTCGCGGTGGAACTCTCGCGAGACGAGCTTGAACGGCTTGAGGATCGGGACGATCTTCTCGACGCCGGGTTCGCCCTCGAGCGCCATCGACGCGACCAACTCGCGGTCGTCGCCGATCGCGCCGATCACCGTCATGAACTCGCCGCGCACCACGTGTGCCTTTGCACCCGCCTCCTCGATGCGATCGATGATGTGGGCGATCTGGTCTTCGGACGCGGAGTCCTGCATGACGATCATCATCAGGACACGCCTTCGACGTGCCCGGCAAACGCCCCTGCGCGGGCCTCTTCGAGGGCGGTCAAAAACGCATCGTTCTCGGCAGGCGCGCCGACTGTCACCCGCAGCCGCCCCGGCACCCCGAGCGCGGCCCCGTCGCGGACGATCACGCCGCTCCGCAAGAGGCTCTCATGCAGCGTGCAGGCGTCCAGGGGTGCGGCGTCGACCAGGATGAAGTTGGTGCGGCTGGGCAGGTAGGCAACCCCCATCGCGTCGAGCGCCGCCTCGATCCGTCCCCGTTCCGCGACGGCCTGGGCGACCCGCTTGGCGAGCGGCGACGGGTGGCGCAGGCTCTCGAGCGCAGCCGCTTGGGCGAGCGCGTTGACGTTGAACGGTTGGCGGACCTTGCCGATGGCCTCGACCCAACCGCGACCTCCGACCCCGTAGCCGACGCGAAGCCCGCACAAGCCGTAGGCCTTGCTGAACGTCCGCGTCACGAACATGTTGTCGCGGCCACGGGCGAGGGACATGACGCGGCCGGCGTCGGCCGCGTCGACGAAGTCGAAGTACGCCTCGTCGACCAGGATCGCCAGGTCGTCGGGGAGCAGCCGCACGAAGCGCTCTATTGCGTCGGCGTCGCGGTAGACGCCGGTCGGGTTGTTGGGGTTGCACACGACGACCAGCCGCGTGTGCTCGTCCACCATGGCGGCCATCGCGTCCAGGTCGTGTCCCCCGTCCTCGGCGAGTGGGACCGCGATGGCCTCTGCGCCCGCGGCCGCCGCCAAGTGCGGGTAGATCGCAAACGACGGCTCGGCGTGAACGATCGTGGTCCCGGGATCGAGCAGGGCCTGACCCGCGAGCAGAATGAGCTCGCACGAGCCGTTGCCAATGACGACCTGATCGATCTCGACCCCGTGGCGGTCGGCCAGCGCCGCTCGCAGCCGGCGCGCATACGCATCCGGGTAGCGATTGAGTCCCGCCACGCCCTCCTGCACGACCGCGACGACCTCGGGGAGCGGCGCGTACGGGCTCTCGTTGGAGGCCAGCTTGACCGCCGCGTCCAGCCCGTATTGCGCCAGGACCTCGGCCGTGGAGAGACCAGGCTCATACATGGGGATCGCCGCCAGGCGCGCTGAGACACGGATTGACATCGACCGCGAATACTAGTGCTCCACCCAGAAAAGCCTCGATGGCATCCGGCGGCTGCAAAGCTCGGCCGGATTCGGTCCGGTCAGGAGGGGGCAATCGCCGTGGGAGCTGTGTCCTCGCCGGCGCCCACACTCACACGCATGGGGCGCAGGCTGCGTTCTCGTCCGGCGGGTGTCACTCGCCATATCGTCAACGCATTCGTGAGACAGAGCACGCGAGGCATCCCGGGTTCCGGCGATGGAGCGACCACCCCCCCGACGAACTGGAAAAGACATGGGCGGAGGGTCGCGACGCAACCGCCGACGGGTGTGCGTCGGGCGCGTTCCCGTAGTGTCGTAGAAAACCCTTGACTGAGGACATGCGAATGAGACGAACACCTCTCGCGGTACTTTCGATCGCGTGCATTGCGACGTTCGGCGGAATCGCCACCGGCTGCGGCGGCGATGACACGACGGGCGCCGCCGAGAACCCCCCGGCGACGACCACCACGTCGGCGGAGACCACGACGGCCCCGACAACCGCCGGCGGGACCGTCGAGATCGCAGCCGACCCGCAGAAGCTCGCGTTCTCCGTGGCGACCGCCACCGCGTCGGCGGGCACAGTGACGCTCAGGATGACGAACCCGTCATCGACACCTCACAACATCGCGCTGCAGACGCCGGATGCGAAGGGCGAGGTCGTCGAGCAGGGCGGTGTCTCAGAAGTCTCGGCCGAGCTCGCCGCGGGCACGTACACCTACTATTGCTCGGTTCCGGGTCACCTGGAAGCGGGAATGAAGGGGACCCTGACGGTCACGTAAGGCCGGTCAGAAGCGACTGCACCGTTTGGCGACGGCAAACCGTCGCCAAACGGCACAGCCGGCATTTCGTCAACCGGCCCTCACCAACTCGGGGTTCGTCCGCAGTGACATCGGGGCGTCGCGGGCATCCATCGCCGGGGCGTAATGGATCCCGGCAACGACGGAACAGCGTCCCGGGAAGGTTTGCCGGTCGACCTTGACAAGCGATCGGCGAAGCTCTCGAATACCGGTATCCGAATGTCCGTTCTCGTCGCCGGAACCGTCAGGTCCGCGGCGACGGAGCGACGGATCTCTCCGACACGAATGGGATGGCGACATGGCATTGCAGCTCGGCGACACAGCACCAGACTTCACAGCCGTGACGACGCAGGGCGAGGTCCACTTCCACGACTGGATCGGCGAGTCATGGGCAGTGCTCTTTTCGCACCCAAGGGACTTCACTCCGGTGTGCACGACCGAACTCGGCTATATGGCCCGCATCAAACCCGAGTTCGACCGCAGGGATGTCAAGATCATCGGGCTCTCGGTCGACCCGGTCGACAACCACGCCAAGTGGGCTGTCGACATCGAGGAGACGCAGGGCCACGCACCCAACTACCCGATGATCGGCGATGTCGACTTCAACGTGTCGAAGCTCTACGGCATGCTTCCCGCCGGCACGGAAGGCGACCCGACCAAGCGCACGCCGGCCGACAACCAGACGGTGCGAAATGTCTTCGTCATCGGTCCGGACAAGAAGGTCAAGCTCATCCTGATCTACCCCATGACCACTGGCCGCAACTTCGACGAGGTCCTGCGCGTCATCGACTCGCTGCAGTTGACGGCAAAGCACAAGGTCTCGACACCGGTCAACTGGCGAAACGGCGAGGACGTGATCATCGCCGGATCCGTTTCCGACGACGAAGCCCGCGAAACGTACCCCGATGGCTGGGAGTCGCCCCGCCCCTACATCCGAATCGTGCCGCAACC
>JANMDV010000267.1:0-1959 GCA_031376485.1 Actinomycetota bacterium | reverse complement strand
CGGGCCGAAAGCACGGCGATGACGTCGTCACCGCCCTCTTTGGCCTCGGCGATCCGACGGGCGACATTCTTGATCTTGTCGGCATCGGCGACTGAGCTTCCGCCGAACTTCATCACACGCAGGGCGATCGGGTCCTCCTTGGAGCAGGTTCGTTGGATTGTAGCGAGCGCAATTTCGGTCGTCGGAGTGGGGCCCACCGCGGGACCGCCCAGGTTTCGGATTCGTTCGACGGGGTATTACGCGACGAAAGGCCTTGGCGAAGGCAGGACGAACTCGGACAGACACCGAATGGTGCAGAACAACGTGGAGAACTGTTGACAGCGACGATGTTGGATGCCGGCGTTGAGCGTGGCGCCGGGTTTCGCCATGAGGCCATGCTGTACGCCGGGGAGCACGACTTCCTCGGGCGCGCGGCTGCGTTCATCGAGGAGGGCGTCGCGGCGGGCGAGCCCACGCTCGTCGTCGTCGATCGCGGCAAGATCGCGCGGCTCCGTGAGCGGCTGCGGTCGGACAGCGCCCTGGTCGCGTTCGTCGACATGAGCGAGGTGGGCGCCAACCCTGCACACCTCATCCCCGCGTTGCGCGGCTTCGTCGATGGCCATCCTGCCGACCAGGCCCTACGCGTCATGGGTGAGGTCATCTGGCCGGGCCAAAGCGAAGACGCGCTCGCGGAATGTCACCGGCACGAGGCGTTGGCCAACATGGCCTTCGCAGGCTCGAACCTGTGGGCCATCTGCCCCTACGACGTGTCTGCCCTCAATGCGGCGACGATCACCGCGGCGGAGCGTCACCACCCGGTGATCTCCGACTCGGGGGGCCCCCGCCTCAGCCGCACGTATCCGGGTGATGAGCGGCTTGCGGCGCCGTTCGAGGATGCGTTGCCCGAGGTCCCGGCGGCGGCGATCAGGCGGTCCTTCGGCGCGCAGGACCTCTCCGGTCTGCGCTCGTGGGTCGCCGCGACGGCACGAACACTTGGGCTCACTGCGTCCGGTGCAGAGGACCTGGTCCTCGCCGCGAGCGAGATCGCGACCAACAGCGTGCGGTACGGCGGCGGCGGCGGAGTGATGCGGATCTGGCCACGCAATAACGCCGTCGTGTGTGAGGTCGAAGACCGTGGAGGCATCGACGATCCCCTCGCCGGCAGGAGGAAGCCCGGCCCTGACCAGAAAAGCGGCTACGGCCTCTGGATCGCCAACCAGCTCTGCGACCTCGTCCAGATACGCACCTATCCGAACCGTTCGGTTGTACGCCTACACGTGAATCTCCACCGCTGATCCATCAGGTCGCGTGGCCCTGGCGGATCTAGCGGTGCGACATCGAAATAACGGTGGTGTCTCCCTGGCTGCGAGCGTCGCGATGCGGCGTCCTCGGTATCGCGAATATGCCCGATATTTCCGACGACCTGCGTCCACCGCCTCGCTCGCTCTCGCCTAGGGATACAGGCACGCCATTTTGATGTCACACCACTAGACGGGCCGGGCGCGTCAGCCATTGCAGTGCCGCGACCGGAACTCCCGAAACGACTGGCCCGGCAGAGTGCTCACCCTCCCGGGAGCCGACGGCGCAGACGGCGTGCCGCCCGGCGGGCCTGGGTGTCGAGGTTGCCGAGCAGGCCGCCTTGCTCTGAGAGTTCGGCCACCGCGGTGCTGTCGATCTCGAGATCGACCTGCCGGCGGGTGATCGACGCAACCTCCGGGGCATCCACGAAACGCTTGCCGTCGTCGGTCTGGATGACGAGGCCGTCGAAGATCCGCTCCCGGACGTGGTGCTGCACCTTGTGGACCGTGCCCACGGCGACCCCGTCGCGCGCAACCACCGGCGTGCCCTTGGGCAGCGCCAGGTATCCGACGGGTTCGTCCAGATCGTCGCTCAACTCATCTCCCTTCGTCCCAGAAATGCCCTCCCCAATGTCAGTTCGTCGGCGTGCTCCAGGTCCGCGCCAACGGGGAGGCCGCTTGC
>JANMDV010000257.1:0-7964 GCA_031376485.1 Actinomycetota bacterium | reverse complement strand
GAAGGTCAGGTTCATGCGCTTGGCGTCGAACTCCTCCTGACGCGCAGCGTGGCCCGCCGTGTTCGTCCAGGCCTGGGCCGCGACGTCCAAGGCACCGAGGAGAAGGCCGCCGTCGGTCACCCTGCCGTCCAGGTAGAGCGTATAGGTGCCCGCCGGCAAGCGGCGAACCCCGGAATAGAGCTGATAGCCGTTTGGGAGCGCCGTCGTATCAACACTGAGGCCTCGGCCAGCAGGCCGAGTGGACACGCCAGTCTCCGCCCGCCACTCGGATGGAATCCGCCCAGCGAAATCCCACTCGCCGACGCGAACTGCGTCAGTCGGCGGAGGTGGCGCGAGCTCGTGCGCCCCGACGTAGAGCGCGGCGCGCGCGACGCCGATGGGTTCGGGAAGCGATGCCACGGTCACAAGTGCCGCGATTACCACCGCTGGCCAAGTCGCCCATCTCGACCTGAGCAAACGGCCGACGGAACGGGCTGCCCCACTCGGTCGCTGCTTCGCCCATTGTCCGAGGAGATTCCGCAGACCGGTCCCCACAGACGGCCCGTCTTTGCCCCGGAACGCGCGCCAAGCTGACGCCCCGAACTCGCTGGCATAGCGCATAACCCAAAGAATCGAGAGCAACCAGATCACGCCCCACGCGCCGAGCCATCCCATCGAGTACTCCTCAATCGGGATGACCGCAACGGGCGGGAGCGTTCCGATCACAATGGCCGGAGAGATGATCAACAGATGTCGACGAATTTCGTCGCGGTGCCGCCCGACGAGCAGCATCGGGGGGAGGAGAAGGAGCAGCAGCCAGAATCGTTCGAGTGCGAACTTGGCGATCTTCTGGATCTTCGCCGCGACATTCGTAGCGAAGAACCCGGGATGTTCTCGGATCGTCTCGAAGTACAAGCTCCTTAATGTCGGCTTGTAATCAGGTCCTAAGTAGACCAGGTCGGGCTTCCTTTTCTTTCCGTGCAGGAACGCGACACTGTCGTCGTAGCGAATTCCGTAGGGGTTGTCCACATAGCCAAGCCCGATATACGCGCTGTGGAATATCGTGTAACGGCTCGCGGGAATGACCGGGGCATCGGCCTGACTTCGCGAAATTGCGGTCGCAACACCGAAGCCGAGCGGAACGACAGCCAGGTACGCCGCGACCAGCACGCCCAACTGTGCAACACGACGCATGAAACGGCGTTCGTTGATGAGCACGACCACTGCGGCACACACGACGACAGCGATCCCTGAGTTGAGCCGAATAGACGATCCGAAGCTCGCAAGAAGGCACACGAGCCCGACCCACAGCCAGCTGCGCCTGCCCCACCGTTGGTGGATCAGAAGCAGTAGCGGAAGACAGAGGAGCAGGATCCACGCGTACGCCCAATAGACGTCGATGTTCTGAAGGAACTGGAATCCGAAGACGCCGAGCACAGGTGAGAACAGTGCCGCAGGGAGCGAGCCCAGCAGCTCGTAGAACAGAAGCGGATAGGCAAGTGGAATCAGCGAATACAGGAGAATGAAGAACCATTTAATGAGCAGTCGGCCGTCCTCGATTCCGAGTGCATGCCCGACGACCGGGAGATACAGGTAGATGCCAGGAGAGTCGCCGACCGAAACCTCGTAGTACGAACGACCCGCCAACGTTGGGAGATCCACCGTCTGGCCGCGTTCAAGGCCCGCGACTCCGAGCAGCGGCGGGGCACCGACGTCCAGGGACGCGAGGGATCGCTCGACTCCCAGTTGGCGATGCTCCATGAGGCGTGCTTGGTCCGGGACCCGCGACTCGAGGTACACCACTGTCAGCGCCGCGGCAACGATCCCCCCCACGACGAGAAGAGCCCTGATGCGCCTCCGCGTGAGCCACGCACCCGCTCGCGGGGTTGGGAACTGGCGCTGCTCTGCAGCCGCTGTCACCGCTGCGGTCCGCGTTTGGCATGGAGCGCCACCGCCATGACGAAGGCCGCGGAAATCCGGAGGCACCATGTCGACATCGTCAACCGCCTCCAAGAGATTGCGGGCTCGTCATCGAGCCTGCGACGCCTATGCGTTCTGGCTCCCCGCTGCCAGCTTGAGGTTCGGACAGCGCGATCGTGAGGACGAGCGCGGCGGACATGCCCCAGACGGTGACGTAGTCGTTCGACAGACCCACGTTGGCCCCTCCAGCGACCGCAAGATCCAGCGCGAAAACAGCACCTGCGAACGTGGCGGCTGCCGCAACGCCCCCGAGGGCACCTGATCGGAGCCTACGGAAGGCGGCTCCGATCAATCCCGCGGTGAGGATTGCGGCACCAGCCAACCCGAGCACGCCCATCTCCGCCGCTGCCTGGGGAAGGGAACTGTGTGCCGGGAGATTCCCGTCGGGGCCGCTATAGCGGCCGAAGCCCGTCCCAGTGACAGGATGGCGGGCAAATTCCTTGAACCCTTCGGCCATCGAGCGGAGCCTGACTGAGGCGCTCGGCTCTTCTGTTCCGGCGGACGAATTCGCTCCGGAGAACGAATTCGCTCCGGAGGACCGATTCGTTCCTAAGGACGAATTCGCAGGGGAGAGATCATTGATAGCGCCTGCATACCTTCGCGCGTCTCCGGTACCGAACATCGCCAGGGCGGACACGGCGACCGTCGCGGCGACTCCTGCGACCCGCACCGACCCGTTGATCCGGGTCAGGAGGATCGCGACGCAGACGACCACGGTCGCAATCAGGATGGCGTGTCGGAGGTAGAGAAGGATCATCGTCGCAAAGCACACAACCCCAGCAGTCAGTGCGACGAGGCGCGCGGCCTTCGAAAGGCCGGGACGGCTCACACAAAACCAGCTGAGTGTGAGGGGAAGGAAAAGAAAGGCGGCCGTCTGTCCAGGGTTCTGGAGCGCGTAGTAGTGAAAATCGTACGGCGCATTCGCGAACTTGGCGAAGAAAAGCTCGCTCGGCTCAGGGAATCCGTAGTCGGCGAAGAACACGAAGTCCGCTCGAAGGAGCAGCACGGATGTGACCACCAGGAACCCGAGGACCATCGGCTCGGCCGAGAGGCGGGACCGGTTGAGGCTCACAACAAACGCCCCCGGCAGGACGATCGCCAGGTAGATGAGCAACAAAGTTCTTGTCACATCGTCGCTGTCGATGAGCGAGAGCAGCGCACCAATGAGCAACAACGACCAGCCGGCAACCAACCAACGTGGGAGCCTGACGCTGGGCACCCGGGGAGCGACGAGCGCAGCACCGATTGACAGCGCCGTCAGCAGCGTCGCGGGGAAGACCACGACTCGCCACGGATAGGACTCCACGCCGAGAACGTCCGATGCATGGTTGAACGGCGTGAAGCCGATCAGCGGGACGGACGCGCCGACGACCAAAGCGCTCACCCATCGAACCGTGCTCGCGCGTTCGATGAGTTGCCGACGGAGTTCGGTCGGCCAGGAGAAGACGTACTCGCGCGTGCCCATCGGATCTCTACCCGTCGTTTGCTCGCGAGATGGACGGCACCGCAGCCCTGAAGCGACGACAGTCGAAGTACCACGTGGAAACCAGACGCGCCGGGAGGTGATCGGCGACTCTCAGCGTGACCTCCGTCAGCTTCGGGATGAAATAGAAAGCGTAGTAGCTGAGGTCGCCACCGAACCACGATCCGTTCCTACGGCCTACGACGCTCAGCCCAACATCGTGGAGAAGACGTTGGAACGAACGGGGCGTAAAGCGCTGCACATGACCTGACTCGAAGTTGTAGGCCGGCTTCTCCAACTCAGGCGGCGGCCAAGGGAGTCCACGAAGCCGCCGCCGCACGAAGACCCCCGTTCGCACCACATTCGCGACCAGCCAGACAACTGGTCGGAGAACTGTTGGCGTGAGCCGCTCCTCGATCTCGTAGGGGCCATATCCGTTCGGGATGCAGACCAACACCATTCCTCCCTCCCGGAGGCGCAGCAGGCTGCTTTTCAGTAGTCCCGCGGGGTCGTCGACATGTTCGAGGACATCGGACAGGATGATCACGTCGAACATCTCCGTGAGGTCCAGTGCTTCGATCGGTTGGCAGACGAACCGGGCGTTCGGGAGCCGGTTGTGGGTGTTCGCTGCCTCGACCGATGGGGCGTGGATGTCGATCCCGGTGACTGCGTAGCCGACCTCCGCGACTGGGAGAGTCACGTTGCGTCCATGGCTGCAGCCGACCTCGAGGATTCTCACCGCGCCTGGCGGCACGCCACGCGCGGACGTGAACGCCTCAATCCGCTCCAGAAAGTACAGAACCTTCTTGCGATGTCCATGCATGAACTCCGGGAGGGCAGCGAGGTATCCCGCATCCGTGTGTTCGGGGAGTCGCGACCGCGCGGCGGACGGTTGATTGGGGAGCGACGGGTGTCTGTCCACGGCACCGCGGAGACTACCGATCGGTCGAGTCGCCCCTCGATCGCGTATCGACCAACGGCCAATGTAGGATCGATTGATGGAGGTGGAACCCGACACGCGCGTCAACCACGAGCCGAAAGAGGCGGTCCGCCGTCACTGGCAGGTCGCGCCCTGTGGCGACAAACTGGCCGCATCGGAGAGGGGGTCTCCGGAATACTTCGCCGAGGTCGAAGCCACCCGCTATCGCGCGGAGCCATTCATCCCCGCATTTGCGGAGTTCGGACGGTGGCGAGATCGCAGGGTCCTCGAAGTCGGCGTAGGCCTCGGGACCGATTTTGTTCAGTTCGCCCGCGCTGGAGCTCGGTTGAGCGGAATCGACCTCACCGAAGCGGCGGTGGACCTCACGACCCGGCGGTTGCAACTTGACAACCTCAAGGCCGAGTTACGAGTCGGCGATGCCGAGAGGCTTCCCTTCCAGGACGAGAGCTTCGACCTCGTCTACTCCTGGGGTGTCTTGCACCACACCCCCGACACCACGCGTGCGATTTCCGAGGTCCATCGCGTAGTGAAGCCGGGCGGCGAGGCGCGCATCATGCTCTACGGTCGCCACTCCTGGGTCGGCTATGGCCTTTGGATCCGCTACGCGCTCCTTCGCGGTCGACCTCGCAGGAGCCTGGCCGATGTGATCGCCAACCATATGGAGAGCCCAGGCACGAAGGCGTACACGACGGACGAGTTGCGAGCTATGTTCGGGGCGTTCTCGTCGGTCGAATTCGACCGCTGGGTGACCCCGTACGATCGACGCGTCGCCGGCCCGTTTGCGAGGTTCCTTGGGAGCCGCCTCGGCTGGTTCGTTGGGATACGCGCCGTTCGGTAGGGACCCACATCGTGCGGCATTCGCCATCGCGGCTCGATGAAATGCCCAAGGGCCGTCCCCCATGCCGGGGCCTGCGCGCCAGGCGCGTGCAGGGATCACAGAGGCCATCCTGTAGCTTGACCGCAGTTTTGGCGATCGAAAGTAGCATCACGCAACGTCGGCCCACCGCGCTTGTCACCGGGGGCGCCGGCTTTATCGGCTCGCACCTGTGCGAGGCGTTACTGGCGTCTGGACATGAGGTGTACGCGCTCGATGACCTGTCGACCGGGTCGCTCGACAACGTCGAGCACCTCCGCGATCAAAGGGGGTTTCACCTCGTTGTCGACTCGGTGCTCAACGAGGCGGTCGTCAACAGCCTGGTTCACCGGTGCGACCTGGTCTGGCACATGGCGGCGGCGGTCGGCGTTCGACTCGTGGTCGAACAACCGGTGCGGACCCTGGTCACCAACGTCCAGGGCACCGAGGTCGTGCTCGACCTCTGCGCGCGCTTCGGCAAGCGGGTCCTCGTCGCCTCGACGTCAGAGGTGTACGGCGACCACCAGACGCTGAACCCCTTAGCCGAAAACGAGCGGCGGATCTACGGGCCGACGACCGTCAACCGCTGGGGATACGCCGCATCAAAGGCCCTCGACGAGTTTCTGGCGTTGGCGTACCACCAAGAACGCGGCCTTGACGTCGTCATCGCCCGGCTGTTCAACACCGTGGGCCCGCGGCAAACCGGGGAGTACGGAATGGTCGTACCCTCATTTGTCGATCGCGCGCTGGCGGGCGAGCCGCTCATGGTACATGGCGACGGGACGCAGACGCGGTGTTTCGCCCACGTCGAGGACGTCGTACGCGCACTGGTCGCCCTGCTCGACGAGCCTGGGACGAACGGTGAGATCTTCAATATAGGGTCAGCCCAGCCGATCGAGATCAGTTCGCTTGCCAAGCGCATCGTCGATGCCACGGCCAGCACATCCGCGATCGAGCTGATCCCATACACGGAGACCTACGGGGCGGGCTTCGAGGACATGCGCCACCGTGTCCCGGATACCACCAAAATCACGGCTGCGATCGGATGGCGACCCGACCGCAACCTCGACGACATCCTGACCGACGTCATCGCACATCAGCGACAACGGACACCAGTGAGCCCATCATGATCTGGGCCGTCGCGAGCGTCGTCGTGTTCGCGATCGCAGCCACAGGAACCGCGCTCCTCCTCAAGACGCGACCCGCAGGAGGACCCGCACCGGGCGTCGAGCGGTGGCGCACGGACGCGGTGCCACGCATCGGGGGCGCGGCGATCCTGGTGGCGTTCCTCGTCGGTGTCGCCATCCTGGCGCTGGGAGACGAGATCTCGAGCCGCCAGGCATTTGGCTTTGTCGGAGCCCTGACCCTGATCTCCATTCTGGGCCTGGTCGATGACCTGCGCGGGCTCAATCCGCTGACCAAGCTCGCAGGGCAGATCGTCGGGACATCGATCCTGCTGATCACGGGCACAACTGTCGAGATCATTACCGTCGAACCCTTCGCGGCGCTTCTGACGTTCCTGTGGATGATCGGAATCACGAACGCACTCAATTTGCTGGACAACATGGACGGCCTCGCCGCCGGCATCGCGCTCGTCGGGCTCGTGTTCCTCGCGATCCACTCCGGCCTGGCCGACCTGACCGAGATCAGCGCGCTGGCCCTGGTGCTGGCGGTCGCGGTGCTCGGCTTTCTGCCGTTCAACCTGAGGCCGCGCAACCGCGCGGCGATCTTTATGGGAGACGGCGGGAGCCAACTGCTGGGTTTCGGTCTGGCGTGGCTGGCGCTGGCATCGAGCTGGCAGCAGGCCTCGGGGTTTGTCGCGGCGCTCGCAGTGCCGCTCCTGGTACTCGCGATACCGATCCTCGACACCGCGTTGGTCTCGGTGATGCGCGTCATCGAAGGACGACCCATCAGCCAGGGCGGACGCGACCACACATCGCACCGACTCGTGCTGAAGGGGATCAGCGAGAAGCGGGCGGTGCTCCTTTTGATCGGCGCGTCAGCTGCACTTGGAGCAGGCGCGCTCGCGTTCGTCCGGTTCGACCGTCTTGCGCTGGCACTGATCGGCCTGGGCCTGGCGGCGGCCGTATTGATCCAGTTCGCCGTCTTCCTGGTGCAGGCGCGCAGGAGCGAAACGGCCGGACACGTGCCGGTGCTTGCGGACCGGCAGGGATGGTTGTCGATCGACACATACCGCCTCCACAAACGCCGGTTCGCAGAGGCGCTGCTCGATCTGATCCTGATCATCGCGGCGTACTACCTGGCGTATGTGCTGCGCTATGACCAGCTTCCGGATGCAGCCAACGAGGACCTGTTCGCGAAGTCGCTTCCGATCCTCGTCGCCGTCAAGTTCATCGCGTTCAGCTATTTCGGCCTGTACCGCGGACTGTGGCGCTACGCGGGCACTCGCGACGTTGCCCGATGCTTCGCCGCAGTCGCCGTCTCGGAGGTCGCGACGATCGCGATCCTGACGTTCGCCTACCGGTTCGACGGCTACTCCCGCTCGCTCTTCGTGATCGACGCCGTGCTGTGCCTCGTCCTCGTCGCCGGCGCGCGACTCGCTGAACGCGGCCTCGGGGAATGGCTCCATGGTCTTCGCGACCGACGTCAGACCCCTACGGCGCTGATCGTCGGAGCAGGCGATGCGGGCAACTCGCTGCTTCGCGAACTGCGCCGACGCGGTGAGTTCCTTGTGGTCGGTTTCGTCGATGACGATCCCCGCAAACGAGGATCGCGGGCTCAGGGCATCA
>JANMDV010000228.1:0-4039 GCA_031376485.1 Actinomycetota bacterium | reverse complement strand
GCTCGACCCGGTGCTTCGCGACGCGATTCTGACGGCTGCGGCACAGGTGCGCGCTGTGGCAGAGGCCACCCGTCCCGTCGATCAGCACGTGACCGTGCCGCTCGGGCAACAGATCATCGTGCGCGCCGTCCCCGTCGCCGCCGCCGGGCTGTACGTGCCGGGTGGGCGGGCTGCCTATCCCTCCAGCCTGATCATGGCCGCGGTGCCCGCGAAGGTGGCGGGCGTCACGCGCATCGCTGTCGTCACCCCGCCCGGCGCAGACGGAAGCGCCCACGCGGTGATCCTGGCGACGGCGGCCATCCTCGGCATCGACGAGGTGTATTCGGTTGGAGGCCCCGGCGCAATCGCGGCCCTGGCGTTCGGCACTCAGACGATCGCGCCGGTCTCAGTGATCGCAGGTCCCGGCAGCGCCTGGGTACAGGAGGCCAAGCGTCAGGTGTACGGCATCGTCGGCATCGACGGCATCGCGGGACCCAGCGAGATCATCGTCGTCGCAGACGCGGACGGTGATCCCGGAGAGATCGCCGCTGATCTTTTGGCGCAATCAGAGCACGGTCCCGACTCGCCTGCGATTCTCGCGAGCGCCGACAGGGCGCTCGTCGACGCAGTGGCCGACGTACTTGCGGCCGCGGGTGCGACCGGCGCGCTGACGCTCGTCGACTGCGCGAGCCTCGATGTCGCTCTGCGCTTCGCCGAGGCGTTCGCGCCCGAGCACCTGCAACTACATATTCGCGACGCTGCGGCGATGGCAGGGAAGGTCCGCAATGCAGGAGCGGTGTTCGTCGGGCAGAATGGGGCAACGGCATTCGGTGACTACGTTGCCGGCTCCAACCACATCCTTCCCACCGGGGGGGCGGCGCGTTTTGCATCGGCTGTGTCGGCCGTCACGTTCATGCGTCGGATGTCGGTCGTCGCGTTCCCGGACTCGGCCGTGGTCAAGATGACGCCGTATCTTGCGGCGATCGCCGAGGCGGAGGGGTTTCCCGGTCACCGTCGATCCGCCGAGGTGCGGGCGGCACGAATTGCGCGCGAAGGAGAATCACAATGAGTCGACGTGGAGAGGTCCGGCGAACGACTGCGGAGACCGACGTGCATGTCATCGTCGATCTCGACGGGTCCGGCGCCATCACGACGTCCACCGGTGTGGGGTTCTTCGATCACATGCTGACCCTGTTCGCACGCCACAGCCTGATCGACCTCGATGTCGAGAGCCGCGGAGACCTGGCCACCGGCAGTCACCACACCGTTGAGGACACCGGGATCGTGATCGGGCAGGCGTTGGATCAGGCCCTCGGTGATCGTGTCGGCATCGAGCGGTACGGCTCGGCGCTCGTACCGATGGACGAGTGCTTGGCGCAGGCGGCGATCGATATCTCAGGTCGCCCGTTCGTCGCGTGCGATGTGGCGCTTCCCGCAACGGTGGTTGGCGGCTTCGAGACAGACCTGCTCGAGGAATTCCTGCGCGGACTGGCCAATCACGCGAAGTTGACGCTGCACCTGCGCCTGTTGGCCGGGGAGAACCCCCACCACGTCCTGGAGGCCTGCTTCAAAGCAGTGGCTCGGGCGTTGCGCGCCGCCGTCACATCCAACCCGCGTGTCACGGGCATCCCATCCACGAAGGGCACCCTGTGAGCCTTCGGGTCGCGGTGCTCGACTACGAGATGAGCAATCTGCGGAGCGCCGTCAAGGCGCTGGAGCGACTCGGGGCAGAGGTGACGATCGCCCGCACGCCCGATGAGATGGCCGGAGCAGAGGCGGTGGTCCTCCCCGGAGACGGGCACTTTGGCGAGGCGATGAACAGGCTGCGCGCCGCCGCGCTCGACCAGGCGGTCATCGCGGCTGCGGCCGCAGGCACACCGATCCTCGGCATCTGTATCGGGCTGCAGGTGCTGTTCGAGTCCAGCGAGGAGGCGCCGGGCGTGACGGGCTTGGGGCTGCTGCGGGGCACGGTCAGGCGCCTGCAAACGCAGGCCAAAATCCCGCACATCGGATGGGCGCAGGTGCGCTGGTCTGAGCGCGCGCCGATCGCGACCACCGACCCGGGTGACCCCTCCACGTATTACTTCCTGCACAGCTACGTGGTGGAGCCGACCGACCGCGCCGCTTGTTGGGGCGCGGCCGAACACGGGGTGCCGTTCTGCGCGATCGCAGGCGATGGCAACGTTATGGGCGTGCAGTTTCACCCAGAAAAATCCAGCCGGTCCGGGCTGGCGCTCTTGGAGCGCTGGCTCGTCCACGTCGGCGCGGGCGTCACGGCATGATCACGCTGTATCCGGCGATCGACCTGCAGGGCGGACGTGCCGTCCGCTTGGTCCAAGGCGATTTCGAAGCGTCCACCACGTTCAATGAAGATCCCGTCGCACAGGCACAGGCCTTCGCCGACGACGGCGCCACGGCACTCCACGTCGTGGACCTGGACGGTGCGCGTGAAGGAGTGCCGGCGCAGGCGCCGCTCGTCGCCGAGATCGCCAACCGATTCCCTGGCAACGTGCAACTGGGCGGCGGCCTGCGCACCAAGGCCGCCATCGAGACCGCTGTGGCCACAGGCGCGCACCGAGTCGTGTTGGGTACCGTCGCGCTGCAAGACCGCGAGCTTTTGGAGTGGGCGGTGCGCAGGCTCGAGGACCGGCTTGCCATCGCCATCGACGCGCGCGAGGGCAAGGTCGCGACGCACGGATGGACACAGGTCAGCGACCGCGATGCGGTGCAGGTCGTGTCGGAGCTCGTCAGCACCGGGGTGCGGCACCTGATCTACACCGACATCGTCAGGGACGGCACTCTGACCGGGCCCAACCTGAGTGTGTTGCGCCGGTTGTCAGAGGTGGCCCCGCCACTGCGGCTGGTCGCATCGGGCGGCATCTCGTCGCTCGCCGACCTGGTCGCGCTGCGCAACCTTGGCCTGCCGAATCTGTCCGGCGTCATCGTCGGGCGCGCGCTCTACGAAGGCAGGTTCACCGTCGCCGAAGCGCTCGCGGTGCTGGCGTGATTCGGGTCATCCCGTGTCTCGATGTCAGCGAAGGACGGGTCGTCAAAGGTGTCAACTTCGTGGGTCTGCGCGATGCCGGAGACCCGGTGGAGCTGGCCGCCCGGTATGACGCCGAGGGGGCGGACGAACTGGTGTTCCTGGACATCACCGCCAGCCACGAACAGCGGCGCACCATCGTCGAGCTTGCGCGCCACACCGCGGAGGAGGTGTTCATTCCGTTCACGATCGGCGGCGGGCTGCGCTCCGAAGAGGACGTGCGCGAGGTGCTCGCCGCGGGTGCGGACAAAGTGTCGATCAACTCGGCGGCTGTGCGCGACCCCGAACTCGTCGCGCGATGTGCCAACCGCTTCGGGTCACAGTGCATCGTCGTTGCCATCGATGCCAAGCGTCGCGACGACGGTTCGGGGTGGGAGGTCTACCTCAACGGAGGGCGGCTCGAGACGGGCATCGAGGCCGTCGAATGGGCCTGGCGAGTCGCCGAGCTGGGGGCGGGTGAGCTGTTGGTGACGAGCATGGATCGTGACGGCACCAAGGACGGCTTCGACACCGACCTGCTCACGGCGATCAACGACACGGTGCGCGTCCCCGTCATCGCGTCAGGTGGCGCAGGGACGCTCGACCACTTCGCCGAGGCCGTCACCAAAGGGCACGCGGACGCGGTGCTCGCCGCGTCGGTCTTCCACGACGGCGTGTACTCGATCGCCCAGGTCAAAAAGGCAATGGCCGCCGCCGGGGTCTCCGTCCGGGTCTCATGACAGCGTCATCGGGCGCGGTCGATCACCCACAAGCTTCGGCGGGATCTCCAACGCACTGAAATCAGCATCGAGTCCGCGACGTCGGTGCTGCCATTCCCCGCGGTGCGTCGATGCCCATACCCGTCCGATGGCGGGTTATCGGCGGGGGGAGCCGCGCTGGCGGCTGAACGGCCACCAGGCATACGGCTCGGTCAACTCAGCGACGAGGTCTGCGACCTCGGCGAGACTCATGACCCGGCCCACCCGACGCTGCGTCACACCACCCAGGGCGGTGGCGTCGGGAGTGGGGGGTGCGGGG
>JANMDV010000204.1:0-5257 GCA_031376485.1 Actinomycetota bacterium | reverse complement strand
ATACGAACCGCAGGACGGCTATTTCCGAAGCAAAACCGAGTGAGACGGTGTCGCCGAGCCTCGTCGCTACTGGTGGTAACGGCGATCTCGGCGACGCCGTATCGCGACGGTTTGCAGCCGCCAAACGGTGCAGTAGTTTTTGCGCGGACCCTTACCTCATTACCTCAGGACCGCTCCGTCTCGTCTGCGTCGTCGCCAGGGGTGGTTCGGCGAAGCAAACGGTCCAGATCCGCCTCGCCCACCAGGACCGTGCGCGGCTTGGAGCCCTCGTGCCCCGAGATGACGCCCATACGCTCCATCATGTCGACCAGACGCCCTGCGCGGGCGTAGCCGACCCCCAGCCGCCGCTGCAGGAGCGAGACGGATGCGGTGCCTTGCATGACGACCATCTCGATTGCCTTGGCGGTCAGCTCGTCGGCGTCGGGATCCAGCGGATCGTCCTCGGGCACCTCGGGCCGCTCCAACAGGTCATCGCGGAGTTCAGGCTTGCCCTGGCGGCGCCAGTGGTCGGTGATCGCCAGGATCTCCTCCTCGCTGACATAGGCGCCCTGCAAACGCTGCAGGCGCGACGTGCCGATCGGCCGGAAGAGCATGTCGCCCTGTCCCAACAGGCTCTCGGCGCCGGTCGCGTCCAGCACCACGCGGGAGTCGACCTGCGACGACACGGCAAACGCGATGCGCGATGGCACGTTGGCCTTGATCATTCCGGTGATGACGTCCACGGAGGGGCGCTGCGTCGCCAGCACCAGGTGACTGCCGACGGCTCGGCTCTTCTGCGCGAGCCGGATGATCGCGTCCTCGACCTCGGCCGGCGAGTCCATCATCAGGTCGGCCAGCTCGTCGATCAGGACCAGGATCGTGGGAATGGGCTTGTCCCCACGGGCTGTGCGCGTCGTGTTCCAGTCACGGATGTTGCGCGCCCGATCCTGGCCCATCAACTCATAGCGGCTCTCCATCTCGCGCACCACGTTGGCGAGCACCGCCGACGCGTTCTTCATGTTGGTGACGACCGGGGTCAGAAGATGCGGGATGCCCTCGTAGTGGTTCAGCTCGACCTTCTTGGGATCGATCAGGATCATCCGCAGATCGTCCGGCGTCGAGCGCAGCAGGATCGACGCCAAGATCGCGTTGAGGCAGACGCTCTTACCGGTGCCGGTGGAGCCTGCGATAAGGATGTGCGGCATACGTGCCAGGTCCAGATAGACGGCACTGCCTCCGATGTCGATGCCGAGCCAGCTCATGAGCGGACCGGCGTTCTCGGGAAAGTCGCGGAACAGATCACCCAACGTGACCATCGTGGCGGTGGGGTTGGCAACCTCCACTCCCACCGCTTGCTTGCCCGGGATCGGCGCGATGATGCGAATCTCCTCGCGCGCTGCCAACGCATAGGCCAGGTCGTCGCGGAGCGCCGTGACGCGGCTGACCTTGGTGCCGGGCGCAAGTGCCAACTCGTAGCGGGTCACACGCGGGCCGCTGACGGCGTCGGTCACTTCGGCCTGCACGCCGAAGTGTCCGAGCGTCTCGACCAACCGCCTGCTGGTTTCCTGGATGAGTGACGCGGGTTGGGTCTTGGCTCCAGTCGAGCGTTTCAGGAGGTTGCGGGACGGAGGCCTGTAGCCACGCTGGGGGTTGGGCGGCGGGATGAGCGTCTCGACCGGGGTCGCAACGATCGGAGCTGTGGCGACGCTCGCCACGTACTCGTCGTCGACGAATGCCTCGCGTTCCGTGACCGGCTCCCGGCGGTCGACCGATTGATGCTCGGGCGCATCGTTCTCGTCGTCGGGGCCGAGTGCGGGAGACCTCGGCAACGTGCCGCTGGTGGTGAACAGGTCCGGAAAGTCCTCGGCCCCGTCCAGTGGTGGTGACGCTGAGAGGCCGCCACGTCCGGCAATCGCGATTGTGGATTCGTCACCGCCGTCCAGGCGGGTGCGGACCTGCTCGCCGAGCATCCTGCCGCCCCGCACCGCTCCCAGCGTCACGCTGCGTGCCCCGCGGCCAACGACACGGCTCGCAACCGCGGCGCCCTTGCCGGAGCGTCGGAGGACCACGCTCAACGATGCCCCGGTGACCAACACGCCACCGCCGATCAGGGCGAGGATCACGAGCAGCCCGGTGCCCGGTCCGCCCACCGTGTTGGAGGTGACGAAATACTCGATCTCGCCCAGGATGCCGCCTCGCCCTTGCATGACGGTCGTATCGAACCACCCGGCGCGGGTCCGCCCGCCGATGCCGAAGGTCCCCGCAGCGAAGGCAAGCAGCATCGCGCCGACGAGTGCACCGACTCCGGCACGAAACGGACGGGTATCCAAGATCTTCCACCCGAAGATAATCCCGACGCCAAGCGCCACGAGCACCACGGGCGCGAGCGCCACCGCGCGACCCACGCCCAGGCGCGTGAGCGTTTCGAGCCCGCCGCCGAGCGGACCCACCGACACGCCCAGAAACAGGGTCATCGCGAGGAATGCCCCGAGCCCGACCAGGGCGAGTCCGGCGATCTCACGTGTCTGCATGGAATGGACGGTTTTGGTGGCCCGCCGAGGGGGGCTTTTGCGACTTCTGCGGGCGAGGGTCGTGACAGCCATGGCGTTCCTCGTGCGTGGGTGATGGACGGAATGGTCCCGGTCATGAGAGTTTGGCCACCGAGGACCGTCTTCCTGCCGGACCGAAGGGCCAGGTAGGCTCCCGGCCGCAAAGCACACGTCAACGCACGAAGGAGCGCGATCGGTGGCGAACCTCCACAAAGTCACGGCGATGGTCAAGCCGGACAAGATCCTTAAGCTCGACGGCATCTCTGCCGAGTCGGTCGAAGCCCACTGGGCGCTGTACGAGGCCTACTGCAACAAGTACAACGAGATCTCAGAGAAGCTCCAGTCGGCCGACCAGAGCGCGGCAAACCAGATCTACTCGGACTACCGGGCGCTTCGCGAGAACCTGACGTTCGCCATCGGCGGCATCAAGAACCACGAGCTGTATTTCGACAACCTCGGTCCGGCCGGGGGCGCGCCAAACGACGCGTTCGGCGCGATGATCGAGCGCGATTTCGGCGGCCTCGACGCGATGTTGACCGAGCTCAAGGCCGGCGGTATGGCCGGTCGTGGCTGGGCGTGGGTCGCGTTCGACTGGGATTGGCAGCGCCTCGACGTCTACATCGGCGACGCCCAGCACACATTTCCGGTGTGGAACGCGACGCCCCTCATCGCCCTCGACGTCTACGAACACGCGTACATCCGAGACTTCTCGACGGCGCGCGCAAAGTACATCGACGCGTTCATGGCGAACCTGGACTGGGCCGCGACCAACGACCGGTTCGACCGATACCGCATCGGCCAGATGGGGTAGCCGGTGACGCCCGGAGTTGCCGACCTCGGTCAGGTCCGGCTGCACTATCTGGAGGCAGGGGACGGTCCGCTCGTCCTCTGCCTGCATGGCTTTCCCGACCACGCGCCGACGTTCCGACCGCTCCTGGAGGACCTTGCTGCCGCAGGCTTCCGGGCCGTCGCGCCGTTCATGCGCGGGTACGCGCCATCGACTGTCGAGGCTACGAGCTACGAGAGCGCGGCGATCGCGGGCGACGTGGTGGGTCTCGTGGACGCGCTGGGCGATGGATCGCCTGCGTGTGTCGTCGGACACGACTGGGGCGGGGTGGCCGCCCAACACGCGGCTGTGCTCGCTCCGGAGCGGATCCGTCGGCTCGTCACCATCGCCATCCCCCACGCGGCGGCCTTCGCAGGGGCCCTGCGACGCGACCCCGAGCAATTGCGGCGGTCGTGGTACGAATTCCTGTTCTTGGCCGAGGGGTTTTCGGAGAAGGTCGTCGCCCAAGACGACTTCGCGTTCATCGACCGACTCGTCGCGGAGTGGTCGCCCGGCGGGGCGCTCGAACCCGAGGACTGGGGAGCGGTCAAGCGCACGCTTGGAGCCCCGGGTGGGCTGACCGCCGCTTTGGGCTACTACCGTGCCGCCTTCTCGTCGCACCACCGTGACCCGGCCTACAGCGCGTCGGCGGCCCGATGGGCGGAAGCGGTTACGGTGCCGACCCTCGCCATCGTCGGCGCCGACGACGGGTGCATCTCCCCGTCAGTCAGCGCGGGCCAGCAGGAGCGCTTTACCGGCGGGTACCGGCGCGAGGTGATCCCCGCTGCCGGGCACTGGCCGCACCGCGAGCGCGCCGAAGTGGTGACACCACTGATCGTGGAGTGGCTTCGCGTATGAGCACGGCGGCGGGCTACTCCGGTACGCCGCTCGCGAAGAAACTGGGCATCAAGGAGGGCGCATGCGCGACCCTCGTCAACGCGCCTGACGACTTCGATGCGTTGCTCTCCCCCATCCCCGACGGGGTCAAGATCGTCCGCAGGCTCGGTCGCGACGCCGATGTGATCGTGGCGTTCCACACGTCGCGCGCGGTGCTGGAGCGCCGTATCGACCGTCTGCGCGCCGGGATGCACGATGCCGGAGGCCTGTGGATCGCATGGCCCAAACGGGCCTCAGGGGTCGCCACGGACATCACCGAGGATGTGGTCCGCGAGATCGCACTGGCCCACGGTCTCGTCGACAACAAGGTCTGCGCCATCGACCCAACCTGGTCGGGCCTGCGCATCGTCGTGCGAGTCAAGGACCGGGGTTCGCCGATCCGATGACGTCACGTCGCCTGGCGGCGGAGAACGACCATGCGTCGTGTGCTCGGGCCAACACTCTGTGGAGCGCTCCTCGGCTCGGAGGGTGCGGCGACGACGCGCCTTCTGCTCCCGTCGAGCCCGTCGAGGCCCATCGGTGCGTTTCCCAGCCGTACACGCCACCACCCTGACGGAATCGCCCAACGGGGCCGGCAAGGTGCCGGACGACGGGTGGACGGGCATCGACGGCTGCCTGGTGCGCTTCGACGTCATCGGCCAACGGCACGGCCCCGATCACTGCGGCTGGCAGGCGGCGACCCTCATTTCGCCCGGCGTGCCGGTCGGCACGCGCTGAGGCGGCGTGCAATCGTCTGCGGCACATGGTTCTTTACCGGACCCAGGGAATCTCTGGAACGTTGCTTGCCCGGGACGGGGAGGTGTCGGAGGGTACTCGCCACCCCGGTGGTGATGGAGGTCGGCACTCGCTGGCCTCCATCACCCCGTATCACGGCCGTCGTCAGGGTGTGACGGCGACCTTGATCACGCCGTCCTCCTGGTTTGAGAACAGCGAGTAGGCCTCCTCGATGTCGTCCAGGGCGAAGCGGTGGGTGATGAGCTGCTTCAGGTCCAGGCGGCCCATCTTG
>JANMDV010000184.1:0-2225 GCA_031376485.1 Actinomycetota bacterium | reverse complement strand
GTCGCGATGGTAGCGTCTGACCCATCCTCCGGGTGTGACGACATAGGAGACCTGATCATCGCGCAGATGCTGGTTCTGCCAATCCGCATTGGATGGCTCGTCATACCTCGGATGGGTATGAATCGCGCCCACGCTGACCCCCCGCGAAGGCTGTCTCTTGATCATATTTTCACGCTCAATTTAGAAGCGCGTGGGCGCAGAAAGGCTGCGCCCGTCTCACCGATGGGTTGCCTAGTCTGGCGGGCCCTGGGGAACCCGAATATGTCGCCCCGGCCGTGCGAGGCAGCCTTGGTGCGTGCCGGCTACGGCTGCTACTCGGCGAGCCTCTCGTAAGGGTAGTGTCCCTTGATGTGGCGGTTGAAGTAGACACCCTTGGACTCGGCGGCGAGGAACCCGTCGAGCACCACCCGCGGAACCGCATAGTAACGGTAGACGGCTCCGCTTCGGAATTCGACATCGAGTTCGGCCTGGGGCGAGTGCCCGACCGATGCAATGGAAGACGAGTCCACGGGCGTTCGTGTGATCTCCTGCGTTCGCATTCGGACCGGACGATGGCACTCGGCGCCGAAGTGTGGGATCGGGCCCTCGATCGATTGTGAACAGTCAGGACTTGGTCTCCACTCCCGGCATGTTCCATCCCGATCCGCAGATTTGGGCTCTCAACTTGTTCGGCAACTGCGCCCTGGGTGATACGCGGCGCACGAGGCGGTTGGTCGACTACGCCTCGCGGGAGGCGATGCGGCTCAGCCGATCGACAAACGCTGCCTGTCAGGGCAATGATGCGGCCGCGGAGGGTGCGTACAGGTTGATCAGGAACCCGAACGTGGACCCGGATGACATCGCTGAGGGTGGCTTCCAAGCCACCGTCGAAGCCTGTCGAGAGCTGGCCGTCCTGCTCGCGGTCGAGGACTCGTCGACGCTCGCGTACAGCCATGGGGTGGCGGAACAACTGGGAGACCTGGGTGGGCCTGCGGAGGCCGAGGGCCGTGGCTACTGGGTACACTCGGTCTTGATCCTGGACGGCGAGAAGGGGAAGACCGTGGGACTTGCCCACCAGGACCGCTGGATTCGTCCGCCCGGCGAGCGGCGCGGGTCGGCGGAAGGGAGGAAGCCGACTGACCCGAAGGAGAGTGCGAAATGGCAGCACGCGTCGGAGTGCGTTGCCGCGCGAATGGGAGAGTCGATGGCCAGAGTCATCTCGGTGTGCGACCGGGAGGCAGACATCTACCAATACATCGACTACAAGACCAAGCACGGCCAGCGCTTCGTGGTCAGGTCGTGTTACGACCGCTCTGTGGGGGAAGCGGCCTCGCTGTGGACGGAGGTCACGGCTGAGAAGAAACTCGGTGAGATGGAAATCGTCCTTGCGCAGCGGGGGGGAAAGCACGCACGCCCGGCCCGCAAGACGAAGCTCGCCGTGCGAGCGAAACGAGTCACGCTGAAGGCTCCGAAGTATCTCGGGACGAGCGTGAACCCATCCGTTGAACTCTGGGCCGTGCATGCGGTCGAGGAGAGCCCGCCTGAAGGAGAGGAAGCTCTGGAGTGGCTGCTGCTGACGAGCGAGGCAGCGGAAGGCCGCGATGCGCTCGAATCGGCACTGAAGATTTTGAAGTACTACTCCCTCCGATGGCGCATCGAGGACTTCCACAAGGCATGGAAGAGCGGGTGCGGTGTCGAGGATCGGAGGATGCAGACGGCGGACAATCTTGAACGCGTGGCTGTCGTCCTCGCGTTCGTGGCCGTGCGACTGCTCCAACTCACCGAGGCAGTCGAAGCCGACCCCAACACGTCGTGCGAGAAGGTCCTGTCCCGCGAGGAGTGGACGTGCCTGTGGGTGAGCACCGAAAAGAAGAAGCTTCCCTCCTCGGCGCCAAGCATACTCTGGGCGCGTCAAGCCATCGCTCGGCTCGGTGGCTGGCGAGACACCAAGAGGACAGGACGCGTCGGGTGGCAGAGCATGTCGAAGGGTTGGCTCCGTCTTGCCGACCGACTTGATGGGTTCCGAGCGGCAGTCGCACTCATGGGAGCAAACTGAAAGATGTGACTAAGAGTCAGCCAGGGATGGGGATTGATATGGAACCTGCTGTAAAGCAGAGCCTCCGAGAACGTGTCAAGCCGCCTGCAGGCTGGCTGCCTCTCGACGGAAAAGACCCTCTGATTCAGGAGGCATTTAGGCTCGCGCTGAATGGCCTCTCGTGAGCTGACTCTTAGTCACATCTTTCAGT
>JANMDV010000173.1:0-6937 GCA_031376485.1 Actinomycetota bacterium | reverse complement strand
GGCTTTCCCGAGGCGATCGTGCGCACAGGACGGCGTCGCGAAGCGTGGTTTACGAACTACATCGCGACCGTCGTCGAACTGCTCGTCGAAGACGTCGCCGATATTGAGCGCGTCGGCGCGATGCCGCAACTCATCCGGCTTGCAGCGGCCCGCACCGGCACCGAGCTCAACGTGTCGTCAATCGCGCGCGACCTCGGCATCCGCGCGCAAACGCTCGCCGGGTATCTCAACCACCTGCAGACGGTCTTCGTCATCCAGTTGATCCCCTCGTGGTCGCGCAACCTGTCGAGCAAGGTGGTGAGGCGCCCCAAGCTCACGATGGTCGATAGTGGTTTGGCGGCGCATCTCCTCGGGGTTGATGCCGATCGCCTCGCAGCTCCTGACAGCCCGGCCGGTCAACTGCTTGAATCCTTCGTCGGCATGGAGATACGCAAGCAACTGGGCTGGTCGACGACGCGACCCGCGATGTCCCACTTCCGCGATCGCGACGGAGCCGAAGTGGACATCGTCCTCGAAACACGAGACGGCCGCGTGGCAGGCGTCGAGGTCAAAGCGGCGAGCACTCTGGCCAGCGGTGATCTGGCCGGGTTGCGTCTCCTCGAACGTAAGCTCGGCCCTCAGTTCGCAGGCGGGGTGGTGCTCTACACGGGTCGCTGGTATGTGCCGTTCGGACCGAAGATCGCGGCGCTTCCCATCGAAGCCCTCTGGGCTGTCTGACGCGGCCAGGGGAACGCGCGCGAATGCCCTCTCTGCGACCGCCGGTCATCGTGCGACGGATCTTCAATCCCATTGCGATCAGGTTCGCCATCGCCGGCACCAGGGCGCTGGTCGTGCCGGGGCGCCGAAGTGGCGAGGTTCGGCGCACGGCGATCATTCCCGTCGACCATGGCGGTGTCCGGTACCTCGTCTCGCCGCGCGGTGAGACAGACTGGGTACGGAACCTGCGCGCAGCGGGCGGGCTGGGCGAGCTCCACAGCCGCGGCACGATCGAGCCGTTCGCGGCCCGGGAGCTTGCCGCCGAGGAGCGGCCGCCGGTGATCGCCACCTACCGGGCGGTGGCCGGACGTGCAGTCGCCTCGTTCTTCGAACGACTCCCGGACCCGGCGGACCATCCGGTGTTTCGACTCGACCCTCGCCCCGAGTGAGAGACCCCATACCGTGGGGGTGAACGCGCCCCGCAGCAGACCTGCTCGTCGCGAGACGGGCCGACGGATGCCCGCAGAGACGTTCTTCGTGTTGGGCGCGATCTCGCAGTACATCGGAGCGGCTTGGGCGGTCAAGACGTTCGACGAGCTGGACGCACGCGCCGTCGCGTGGCTTCGAGTGGTATTCGCTGCGCTCATCGCAGTGGCCCTGGCGCGGGCGTGGCAGCGCCCTTGGACCAGGGCCGAGCTTCGCCGCACCATCCCGTTTGGCGTCGTGCTCGCGTTCATGAACCTGTTTTTCTACCTGGCGATCGAGCGCCTCCCACTCGGCACGGCGGTCGCGATCGAGTTCATCGGACCGATCGCGGTCGCGGCCTGGGGATCACGTTCACGCAATGCCGTTCTCAGCCTGCTCCTCGCGTTCGCAGGGGTCGCGCTCCTGAGCGAGATCAGCTTCCGCGGGGATCCGCTCGGTCTGCTCTTCATCGGGCTGGCCGCCGTCTGCTGGGCGGGGTACATCATCCTTGGTCACCGCTTTGCGGGGGGCGCCACCGGCCTGGGGGGTCTGGGCCTTGCGATGGGCGTCGGCGCAATCGCCCTGATCCCGATCGCCGGGCCGGTCAGCGGACCGGCATGGGGGGACCTGGGCCTTCTCGGCGTGCTGGCGGTCGTCGGTCTGTTGTCCAACGTGGTGCCCTACGGGCTCGACCAAATCGTCATGCGGCGCCTGGACCCGTCCCGATTCGCGCTCTTGCTCGCCCTGCTGCCCGTCACCGCCGCGATCATCGGGGCGATCGCTTTGAGTCAGAATCCGACACCGGTCGAACTCGTCGGCATCGCGCTCGTCGTGGCAGGGATCGCGACCCGCGACCGTCGTGGCGATCGGGCATCGCCGACCCTCGTGCTCGACCCTGGTGGGTGAAACGGCCAATTGGCCGTGTATGACGCGGCCACTTGTGACATGAAATGAGCGTCGTCTGTGACGCGACGACACACTTGGCGAGTGTTTTCCGGGGGCTCGGCACTCGGGACGAGCCCTCGTGGGAGGCCGGGGTGAGCACCCGACCCTCCCACGGAGGGTTTGGCTCCTACGCTGCGGTCGGGGCCACCGGCTCAGTCGAGGGCGCCACAACCGGAGCGGGCTCCACAACCTTTGCCGTCTTGACCTTGACGCGCTTTGCCGCGGGCATGTCGGCCAGGGCGGTACCACGCGGCGCGCGGATCTCGACTTTGACGCGGTCACCCGCCATCACCTTGTCGAGGGTGACACGACCCATTCCGCTGCGCGTGATGCGGGTTCTGTCACCCAGCGTGACCGTGAAGGTGGTTGCGCCCGCCAGGGCAACGCGCGAACGCTTGCCGTGCGCTCGAACCGGCGTGATCGTGATGGTGCCGTCTCCGACCACCGAGACCAGTCCGCTGAACGCGAACATCGCCATCTTGACCGTTTCGACCTTGACGATCTTCGGCGTGCTGTGATCGGGCTGGTCACCCGGCCCCTGCTGAGCAAACGCCGCCGGTACGGCCAACAGGCCGGCGGTCAGTGCCAAAGCGACGAACTTCCGCGTCATTGATTTCTCCTCCGTGATGTCTTGTCGCCTGAGCCGCGTCATGCGGCTCCCGGCTGGAATTATCGGCCGGACCCCCAGTATTTAGTACGATTGTGCAAGAACATTTACAGATCCGGCGTGTGGTGAGGGCGCTACTCGTAAATGACGACCTCTGGTCGGGGACGCAAGCGCATCACTTGAGCGGGGCTCATCAGCCCGGTGTCCTCGACGAAGAAAAGCTTGAACCCGGTGTGGAACGGCCCGCGATCGCCCACCACCCGTCGGTAGGTGCCGGCCTTGGCGGTGGCCGTACCGAAGCCGTCGGCGTTCAAGACCATGTCGATACCGGGCCGCACGCGCAGGCCCTGCTTGCGCCGGATCATCCCGTCGGCGAACTGATGGACGATGACGAGCTTGTCCGGCAGATTGCGTGAGGCGACCACGCTCGAAAGCCACGCGGTGACCCGGTTGACCTCGGCGGCGTCGACCGATCCGATGACCACACCCGGTACCTGGGTGGGGCCCATCCGCCACTCCGGATCGAGCGCGAGCCCGACATCGGGCTCCACCAAGAACTCTCGCAGCGCCTTTGCTTCGGTCACGAAATCTGCGCGCCCGGGTTGGATGTCCAGGACCAGTAGCGCCTTGGCGTCACGGGCCGCCTTGAGGTACTTGCGGACCACCGCGCGGGGTTGGCGGGAGTGGTACTTGCCGTCGGCACCCGGCCCGGCTGTCGCGATGACGCCGATCAACTCCATTGCGGGCAGAACGGGGCGTCGTCCCGCGCCCGCGTAGGCCCGCGCCTGGCGATTGAGCCGCACGCCTGCGAGCGCCGGCGCACCGATGCCCAGAATCCCGAGCTGCTTGGCCTGTGGGGCTCCGTAGTGCGCGTAGACCCGGAACTCCGGCAGGATGCTCCGACCGCCCCGCGGCAACAGCGGCAACGGGGTCGGGGTCGGCGTCGCTGCCGTCTGGGCCGCCGCCCGTTGTCGCACCGGACCGCTCGCGTCGACGACCATGACCGTGGCACCGATAGCGAGGGCGACACCCAGCCCGAGCACGGGCAGGGCGGGTCGTCCCAAGAGCGATCGGCACCACATCGGCGGGACATTAGCGCTGTCCCCGCCGGACACTCGAGCGTTGAGCGGGTCGCCCGCTGGGCCGGCCCCTACACCATGCCCGGAGCCTCCCGACCGACGGCCCCGCGGTAGATGTAGCCGAAGCCGCGAACGGTTTCGATCGGTGATGTGCCGTCGGCACGAGTGCCGAGCTTGCGTCGGACGTAGCCGACGTACAGCTTGACCTGCTCGGGAAACACTGCCGTCACGCTCCCCCAGACGAGCTTGAGCAGGCGGTCGCGATCCAGGACCTCGTCGCGATGATCGATCAGGGTCGTCAGCAGTCGGAACTCCAGCGGCGTCAGGCCGACCTCGCGTTTGCCGACCACGACCTTGCGCTGTGCCTTGTCGACACGAAGGAACCCATCGTCGTACACCGTCGGGCGATCGATCTCCCTGCCTTGGGTCCGGCGAAGCAGGGCGGTGACACGGGCGGTCAACTCCATCGGCGAGAACGGCTTGACGACGTAGTCGTCCGCTCCGTTTCGCAAACCTCGAGAACGCTCGGTGTCGAACCCGCGCGCGGTCAGCATGATGATCGGTACCTCTGAGACGTCTCGGATTCGCCCGAGCGTCGCCCAGCCGTCCAACTCGGGCATCATCACATCGAGGATGACGAGCGCCGGCCGCAGTTCGTAGAGCTTGCGGACCGCGTCAATGCCGTCGACGGCCTCGACGACCGCATGTCCCTCACGCTCAAGGGCCACGCGAACCAGTCCTCTGATATCCGCCTCGTCGTCAACGACAAGAATCGGCGCGCTCCGGGTATTGCGCGCTTCGGTCATGGGTACTCCTTTGGTTCAAGTCGATCACGCAACGCATCTCTGTATGTCATCGACATGTCGTGGCCGGAGGTTGAGGGTGGATCTCACGTATTAAGTTGAGTTGACGCGATGCCGATCGCACATGAACATGTCAGTGCGTACCAGAAATCCCACACGTCCACGCCTTCGGCATGGTTCCGATGAGAGCCGGCCCGGCCCGCGGCGACGTCCCACACCGGATGGTGGCGGGGGGCCGATCTCGAGCATCGGGCCGGACCTTCCGACACAGTGAAACGCCTTGTCGCGTCCACGCGACTCTCGGGCCGAGATGCGGCAAAGATCGCGATCGTCGGCATCGCCTATTTCGCGATGGCCCGGCTCGGCCTCTCACTCGCCTACGAGCACAGCAGCATCACCGCCGTCTGGGCCCCCAGCGGCATTGCCCTGGCCTCCCTCCTTCTGGGCGGTCCGCGCCTGTGGCCGGGTGTCGCGCTGGGGGCCTTCCTTGCGAACGCATTCGGGGGAGGCGACCTCGGGCTCTTGACCGTCACCGGAATCACGCTGGGCAACACGCTCGAGGCGGTCGGCGGCGCGCTCCTCCTTCGACGGGTCGGCTTTCGACCGACCCTTGATCGGGTGCGCGACGTGGCCGCACTGGTCGTTCTCGCGGCGACCCTCTCGACCATGGTCAGCGCAACGTTCGGCACGATCAGCCTGGGGCTCGGGGGCATCCTCGCGGCGGGCGACCTGACCTCCGCCTGGTGGCTGTGGTGGCTCGGTGACATGACGGGTGACCTTTTGATCGCCCCCGTGATCCTGGTGCTGGCGACGGTGTGCAGGAATGGCCCACAGCGGCTCCGGCCGATCCTCGAAGGCGCGGGCCTACTGGCCGCGTTGGCGGTCATCAGCGTCTTCGTCTTCGTCGGCACCACACCGCTCGGGTACCTCGTGTTCCCGCTCCTGATCGTCGCTGCGCTCAGGCTCGGCCAAATCGGCGCCGCACTCTCCGCCCTGATGGTCGCGTCCATTGCCGTGCCGTTCACCGCCCGGGGTTCCGGCCCGTTTGCGCATGAGCTTCCCGACACGAGCCTGCTGCTCTCGCAGACCTTCGTCGCGGCGGCGGCGGTGACCGCGCTCATCCTCGGAGCCGTCACGATCGAGCGCACACGGGCCCGACGGGAACTCGAAGCGTTGATTCTGACGCGTACCGCCCAACTCAGCGCACGTGACCGGCAGCTCTCGGAGGCCCACGAGATCGAGCGGGCGAAAGACGAGGTGGTGGCACTCGTCTCGCATGACCTTCGTACGCCCCTCACCTCGATCCGCGGGTACACAGAGCTGCTTCTGACCGACCGGGAGATACTCGGCGAGCGCGGTCGCCAGTACGTCGAGGTGATCGACCGAAATAGCGGCCGGCTCCTTGACCTCGTCGATGACCTCCTGGTGGTCGCCCAACACAACGTCGGGGCCTTCAGCCTGCGCACGACGGAAGCCGTCGACCTGGATGAACTGATCGCACACGAGATCCTGGCGGTGACGCCGGAGGCGGCCGGCCGCACGATCACGCTGCGGGCGGGCACCAGTACAGGTGCGACGGTGCCCGGCGATCGCGCCCGGCTCGCCCGGATGCTCGGCAACCTGTTGTCGAACGCGCTCAAGTACTCGGAACGCGGCGGCACCGTGGAGCTCGAGGTCGAGCAGACCGCCCGACACGCTCTGCTTCGCGTGCGCGACTCCGGACCCGGAGTGCCCGTCGATCAACAGGAGCGGATCTTCGATCGTTTCGCGCGGATACGCGACGGCATCGACGGCGCGCAGGGCTTTGGCCTTGGCTTGACGATCGCGCGTGCCATCGCGGAGGCCCACGGCGGCCGCATCGGCGTCGACAGCGCGCTGGGCGCCGGTGCCACGTTCTGGGTGGAGCTGCCACGCGTTCTGCGCCATCCCGTCATCGATCCGGACCGGGCGCTCGCATCCAGGTAAGTCAGCGTCAATGAACTACTACGACGTTTGGCGGCTGCAAACCGTCGCCATGCGGCGTCCGCGAGATCGCCGTTATTCCCGATAGCGGCGAGGCTCGCCACAACGATCTCGCCAGTGTCGTATCGCAACGGCTTGCGGCCGCCAACTGAAGCGTGGGTCTGGCACGGGCATGATGAGGCAGTAATCCCACCACGCCGTGGCGAATTATCCGCCACCGTATGGCGAATTATCCGCCAACGGCTATCATTTCGAGCATGTATCCCCGCCACTTGGAGTTCGTCGTCCAACATGCGCTGGAGCGCACGCCTGTCGTCATGATCGTGGGGGCGCGGCAAACGGGAAAGAGTACGCTGGTCAAACGTTTCGACGCTCCTGGA
>JANMDV010000100.1:0-4734 GCA_031376485.1 Actinomycetota bacterium | reverse complement strand
GAGTCACACCCCATGCCCGGGGTGGACAAGCTCCTATCAAGCCAAAACCAACGGGGACAGTGTCGCTCAGCTGGCGCCGACACACCGCCCGGACAGATCACGAGAAAGACACCCCGAAACAGGGGTCAGCCTGGCACAGAGTCACGAACCGGTGAGCCGACGCAAGCCTCGCAGCAACCCCAACCGGGCGCCACCCACACCCTCACAGCCTGGCACCTGAGGTGAACGGAGTTCACCTGCGCACAGTGGAGCGGGTGCGGTCACCCGAGAGCGCGCCGGACGCACCGTGAAGGAGCGTCGCCTTTAGCATCACCGGCGGCATGCGTCTGCGCTGCAAGGCCGGGGCACGGTCTCCGACATCGACCTCACCCAACTCTACGGCGGCGACCTTCGTTCGTTCACCTCAGGTGCCGGGCACGCCAGGTGAAGCGTTCTCACAATCGCAATGCCCCGGGCACTCGTGGCCATGGGTGATGATGAGATGTCGCGCTCTGGATTGACGAGCGCCCGAAAGGACAAGGCGCTGCCTGGCTGTGGTGAGCGATCAGGATGACCTCAGCCGGCTGCCCGTGGTCGAGGTGCGGGTGCATCGGGTTCTCGCCAACTCCACCGGTCGGCCCCCACCACCGAGTCAAGGATCGACGCCAGGTCTGTCCCCTCGCCTGCGATGACGGTGACACCGTCTGGATGCGAATTGCCGATGCCCCAGCGCAGGTCAGGGGCCCGTTCCCACATTGCGCGGGTGACCGCCTGAAGATGCGCGAGCGGGAAGACCGCGGCCTGGGTCATCGGTGCCGGGAGTGGCGGGAGGGCAGCCGTCGGGACCACCAGGCCACGTTCTCGGAGGCCGGCCAGGATCGTCTCGCGATCTGTGCCACATGCGACCAAGGCATGGGCGACGAGGGTATCCGGCGGCCACACGAGCCCCAGAAGCACGTGCTCGGCCGTGACCCGGCCATCACCGAGGGCCGCGGCGAACGCCTCAGCACGACCGGAGATCGCATGCCAATCCGCGCCTGCCGCGGTCGCTGTCGGCTGGCCGGCCGTCTCGGTGGTATAAATGCATCCTGCGAGCGTCCCGATCGTCGTTGCATCGACTCCCGCGGAACGCAGGGCATCGCCCGCAATCGACGGTCGACTCGCGTCGATCAGCGCGAGGAGGACATGGATGCTGTGGGCGACGGCGTGCCCGCGGCGCTGGGCTTCGTCGAGCGCTGCCATCAAATGCGTGCTGGGGAGGAGCGATGCTGCGCTCATGGAGCTCCCAATTCCGCCACGGGCGTGTCGCCGTCGCACTGGACGTCTCCGCTCCCCCTCTGCCGATCAGCGATGTACGACTGCGCCTCCGTCCGCCTGATGTGGTGCAGGAGCGCGCAGTCGATGATCCGCTCCGCTTCGCACGGCACCGTCCGCGCCGGTGTTGTCTCGCCGCTGGTCGAGCATTCCTTTGCGTATCCATTGTCGAGCCAATTCTGGGCCGCGATGGTGAGCGCCCCGTCCTCGTAGACCCAGCCATTCTGTTCGAAGAGCGCGCAGTAGGTGTCCCGAATGTAGCGCCGCGATTCCTGTTCGCCGGCGTCACTCGTCGGAGCGCGGCTGAGCAAACGATCGACGCAGGTGTCGATGCGGACGGTGGCGGGAGAGGAGTCTGTCTCCGGCGGTGTGCCGCCCTGGGGTTGCCCGCCGCCACCTGTTCCACAGGCCGCCAGGATCAAGCCGCAGACTGCGATCGTCAGGAGGCCACGCACGGTCGCAATCCTAGACCGACGTCGGGCCTGTCGGGATGGCACAGCGTGGGCGGACGCGGCGTTACCTTCGGCGTCGGTTGACCTTGGGGAACGCCCATTGTTGTTCGCTGATGTCGGCGATGACAATCGTGTTTCCTCGCTCGTCTCGGGCGGTCAGCGTGTCGGGTCGACGATTGGGATCCGCGAACACGACGAAACCGTGTGAGACCGCGATCGGGGCGTCGGCATCGCCGTCTCGGTACCGGACCTGGACTGTTGTGATGTTGTCGGCGGTGAGGCCCACGAGCGCTATCCGGCCGGAGGGGTCGGGTTCAGGAATCGTCACGGCGACCCGTACGGGGGATCGTGCCAGTTCCTCAAGCCAGTTCTGGTCGGGGCGGCATTCCTCGAAGGCGAGGCCGTAGCCGAGGCACGCCACTCCTCTGGGATCTCGGAAGGCGACGAGTCTGACGATTCCACTCTGGGCGATGACCGATCCCGATGCCCTGTCGGACCCACCGAACCAGTTGAGCCTTCCAGGCTGCTCGTCCAGCGGCACCGGGGAGCCCGGCGGGGTGCTGCCGCCCGCGAGAAAGTCTTTGAAGGATCCGAACGTGTCGAAGATCGCGTCGCGTGCCTGCGGTACTGCCAGTGCAGTCCCCGCGCTGAGCGTGAGTGTTGCGACTGCGGCGAGCAGCAGGCGCCTGGAACGTCCTCCACGTTGACGTGTGGCGCCTGCGTGCGCCAGGGCGGCCTGGATCAGCTCGCCGGTGGGCTCGAGGGTCCGCACATCGCGGTAGGCGAGGCGTAGGAGCTCGTCGATGCGGTTCGGGTCGCTCACAGGGCTGTCCTTGAGTCGTTGCCGATGAGGTCGCCCAGGGCGCCGGTGCCTCGAAGGGTTGTGCGGGCACGCGACAGGAGCGCGCCCGCGGTCCCGAGCCTGACATCAAGGGCGTCGGCGATCTGCTTTTGGGAGTAGTCATGGACATAGCGCAGGATGATCGCCGCCCGTTGCTTCGGCGGGAGGAGCTCAACCGCGGCTCGCACCGTCGCGGCGACGGACCGCGCTTCGGCCTCGTCGTGGGGCGACCTGTCGGCGGTCGCCTCGACGTCGCGCGTGAGTTCGGTGAGGGGGACCTCCTGTTTCCCGCGTGAACGGGTCTTGCGGAGAGCTCGGATGCTGCGGCGCACCGCAATCCGCTGAATCCATGCGTCGAGGGCGTCGGGGTCCCGGAGCCCGCTCACCCCTCGCAAGACCTCAACTGTCACTTCCTGGGCCACGTCCTCCGCTTGTCCCTTGTCGTGGAGCAACCCCGCCGAGGTGCGAAGCGCGATTCGCAACGCCCGCGCGGCAAGCTCCTCAGCCGCGTCGGGGGCACCGCTGCGAAAGGCGTCCAACAGCGTGGCCGGGTGCCTGCTCATTCGGAATGGATATACACGGTCACTCAGGTAGTGGCCGACACCTCCGCTCTTTCTTGCAGCGCGGTTGGCAGTACCGGCGCTTGGACGGTCAGCCGCGGCGACCGGCCCAGGCGGCGACACGCCAGGAACGTGGTGGGAGGGCCGAGCCGGCGCCACGATGCAAGAAAAACGGTCCCGCTCGCCACTAGGTACATGGATGCCCGTTCCCGGCGGGCGTCCTCCACATCTGCTGCGAAGCCACGCCAATCCAGTCGACGAGTCGGAGGTACACCATGAGACGTACGCTCATCCCCATTTTCGCGATGCTCGGTTTGTTCGCCGCAGCCCCCCTGGCCCTGGCCGAAGGGGAGACGGTGGCGGCATATGGAACGGGCCAGATCGCCATCACGCCGACCGATCGCAAGAGCGAGGCTTCGATCACGGCCGCCGTCGCTGCCGCCCAAGCGCTGACCATCCCAGCAGCGGTCGCGGATGCGCGAGTGATGGCACTCAAGCTCGCGGAGGCCTCAGGCTTGAACATCGGGGCGATCCTGACCGTCGAACAACAGCAGGCGAGTCCGTTCTTCTACTCGCCGTTCCCGACCGGCAGGGTGGTCGGGCAGTTCAACGGGAAGTTCTGTGGGACGCTCAACCGGGTGATTTTTAGAACCGTCGACGGGAAGCGCAAGGTCGTCCGGCGCGTACGTGAACGCAAGTGCATCTTCCCGCCGTTCGCAAGCGCCTCGGTCGAGGTCACGTTCCGAGCCGCTCCGCGCGTGTAGTGCCCGACGACCCCTCCATGTCGGCCCGTCCTGGCGGCGGTGACCTCGTGAGAACAGTTCGGGTCGGCCCATCATCTTCCGCCGGCGCACCGCGTGATGCGCCGGCGTGGGTCGGCGCGCTCATGCCAGGTGGTACGCCCCCCGACAGGTCGAACGATCACGGACAAGGATGAAGAATGATCCCGCACAGCTGCTCGCCGCATTCAGGAGTCAAGATCCCGACGCGGCCGACAGGCTCGCGGAGCGGGCCCTTCGCATCGCGCTTGGTACCGCCACGGCCATGCTCGGCAGCCGCGAACATGCGAGCGACGTCGCCCAAGATACCGCTGTTGAGGTGCTCCGGGGAGCACAGAGCGTCCGAAACCCGGACACCCTGGACGCATGGATCCACCGAATCGCGGTGCGACAGACGATGAGACTGATCAGGCGAAACCGCGTACGGGCCCAACGCGAGATCCCGCTCCAGGATTTGTCGCCGGCTCTTGAACCTGCAGATCTGGGGCTGCCGCACGATGCCGCGGAGCGGCGGGAGCTTGTCGAGGCGCTCAAAGGCGCAATTGATCTGCTCCCCGCCAAACAGCGGATGGCGTTGGTGCTGCGCTACGTCCACGACCTCTCCCATGAGGAGATCGCAGACGCAATGGGGGTCAGGCCCGGTACCGCGGGATCCTTGGTGTCACGCGGTCGCGCCGCGCTTCGAACGATCCAGGCGCTCGAGCAGTTCGCCGACGACCAGCCGGGGACGCGCCCGTGAGCGATGCGAACCGCATCGACGTGCTTGCACGCCTCGCATTCCACGAGGCTCGCTCGGTCGAGCCGACCGA
>JANMDV010000096.1:0-2119 GCA_031376485.1 Actinomycetota bacterium | reverse complement strand
CGAGAACCCGATGCGCGACCTGCTCGGCAACGTCACCGCCCAGTTCACTAAGGCCTGCGACGTCGAAGATCTGACTGCGAAGAACGCCGCGTGGCTGCGAAACCACCCGAAGTTGCACGTGCTGAGCCGTGACGAGATGGATGCCGAGGTGACGCGTCGAGCCGCCGCGATCGGCGACATGCCCCAACGCCTCGCTGCGGCGCGTGCGGGCGAGCCGCGCCCCGTCAGGATCATCCGGGCCCTCTGCGCAATCGCCGGCCACGACCTCAAGCACATCGCAACAGGCGACCCCACCCACGTCCACGAGGACACGACCACCCTGGCGTGGCACTTCTCGACCGACCACGGTCACCACCTGATGCTCGAGGTCGACGGCCGGGCGATGATGTTCGCCGCGGACGCACCGGATCGGCTCGTCTGCGAGATCGCGGGGTTGAGTGAATCCGACGATCGGTAGCGCGGAGAGGCGCTATCTGTAGCGCGAGCGGTCACGACGCTGATGGCATTGCCCGGAGCATGAACTGGTCGAACAAAGGAACGGTGAACGCCGTCTCGCCGTGCGCGGGGCTGTAGACCATCCCCTTCGCGATCAGACCACTTCGCCTTGGAGCGACGCTTTCGACCTTGACGCCGAGCTCGGCCGCGATGTCACCGGACCGATGGGGGCCTTTCCCCAGCATCGCCATCGCCCGCAGATACTCCTTTTCACGCGGAGTAAGCCGGTCGAAGCGAACGAGGAAGAAGTTCCGGTCGAGATGGTCGCGAACGCCCGGTACCGCGTCCTCGACGTCTCGCAGCGTGATCGGAGATGCCGGGGCTCGGTTCCAGACGTGGTACCCCCACTCTTGGAGGAAGTAGGGGTACCCCTGCGCCTCCGTGACGATTCGTGCCAGGGCCGGCGGCGCGAAGTCGACCCCCGTATCGAGTGCGGGTAGTTCGATCGCCGCAGCGGAGTCCGGGACCGAGAGTGGACCGACCTCGGGGAATTCGAAGAGGCGCTCCGAATAGGACTTCGCATCGCCCGCGAGCCCGGGAAGCTGCGGCAGTCCCGCGCCGACCACAACGACCGGAAGGTTGAGCTGGGTCGTACGATGCAGGGCGGTGATCAGCGCCGCGAACTCATCCTCGGAGAGGTATTGGACCTCGTCGATGGCGATGAGAATTCCGGTTCGCCGGGCGAGGGCAGCTTGGCCGGCGCTGACCAAGACGTCGGTCAGATCGGATGACAGGTCGCCGGAGTCGCCTTCGCCGACCAGGGCATCGACGTCGATGGTGATCGCAGATCCATCCGGAAGCGCGTATGTGAAGGACTTGAGCACCCCAAGTGCTCGGCGCACCGACCGCTCAACGGGCCCTCGATCGAGGCGCAGGAGGCTCGTCCGGAGACGTCCGACGAGCGGGCGGATGAAGCCGCCGCTCTCGGGGGCCTCGATGAAGCCGACTTCGAGATTCTCGAGCTCGCCAATTTCGACGAAGCGGTTCAGGAGCACCGTCTTGCCGACACCCCTCAGGCCGATCAGCATGACGCTCTTTCCCGGGCGACCGGTCATGGCCCGGCGGAGCGCCACTCCGAAGCGGTCGATCAGCTCGTTGCGACCGATCAACGCCGGCGGCGGCGTCCCGGCTCCCGGTCTGTAGGGGTTGTCGAACTCATCCATTTGACCAACCTTACCACGGTTTATGCTTCTTATCGTTCGGAAGGATAAACTCTGTCAAATTGGTCGTCAGAGCATTTGCACAGACCACTCAGCACAAGAGGAGCCGCACAAGCTAGGTCCCCGCGTAGGCCTCGATCGGGGGGCAGGCGCAGATCAGGTTTCGGTCGCCGTGGGCGTGGTCGATGCGGCCGACGGGGGGCCAGTACTTGGCGGTCCGAAGGCTCGGCACGGGGTAGGCGGCGACTTCGCGGCTGTAGCGTCGCTCCCAGGTGTCTGCGCTGACGTCGTCGGCGGTGTGCGGCGCGCCGCGCAGCGGGTTGTCGTCGACGCTCCACTCGCCCGACTCGACCCGGCGGATCTCATCCCGGATCGCGATCATCGCGTCGCAGAAGCGGTCGAGCTCGGCCTTGGACTCGGACTCGGTCGGCTCGACCATCAGGGTGCCGGGCACCGGAAACGAC
>JANMDV010000080.1:0-8046 GCA_031376485.1 Actinomycetota bacterium | reverse complement strand
CGGGTCCTACTCGCCCAGACGCAGGATGCCTGGGATGGCATCGAACCCGCGATCGAAGCTCAAGATGGCGTCGATTCCGTGCTGGCGCATGATCGCGATGTGGATGGCGTCACGCGCCGAGAGTGCCCAGCGGCCCAGGAGCTCGTCCCTGGCACGCGTGACCGCGTCGAGATCGACCGGCAACACCCGATCGACGACCGACAGGAGCGCATTGAACGCCGGCTGGATGGCGTCGGGTCGTCCAACTGCCCGGTACCGATGCAGGATCTCCTGCAGGACCTCGGCGTCGATGACGAGCAGCTCCCGATCTGCGACGAGCCGCTCAAGCCATTGCTGCGCGTCGATCTTGCGGGGTGGATCACCCCGATTCAGTACATCGGGACGTTCGAGTCGACGAATATCACGACGTCGCCGAGTAGCCGGCCTCGATCTCGGCGAGCATCTGCTCAACGTCGGGAGCCGGAAACGCGTGCGTCGCCGCCCTCCGTATCGCCTCGATCCGCTCATCCGGCTTCGCTGTCGACCGTTCGGCTGCGACGTCCCGCAGGGCCTGGCGGACCCAGTCCGAGAGCGTCAGATGCTCCGCCCTCGCCGCCGCCCGAAAGACCTCCAGCTCGTCGTCAGGGACCAGCACCTGGAGACGCTTACTCATACGATGAGTATGCCGTACTCATGGCTGGAGTCGTAGATCCCCGGGGCGCGGGCGATCACGCCGCTACTACTCGGCGGTCCAACATGTCGGCCAATCCGACGAGGGTTGTCAGCTCTCCTTCGCGGGGCAGGTCGCTCTCCTCGCCCAAGCGGTTAATCCACACCGAGGGGATGCCGAGGTCGGCCGCCGGGGCGATGTCGTGGAACAGGCTCGCGGCGACGTGGACGTGGCGAGAGGGGTCGGCGCCGGTGTCGGCGAAGAAGCGCTGCCAGTGGCCGTGTGCCGGTTTGTAGGAGCCGGCGTCCGCGGCAGTGATCCGCAGGTCCACCTCCACGCCGATGTTGGCGACCGACGCCGCGAGCAGGTCAGGGTCGGTGTTCGAGAGGATCGCGATGCGCCAGCCACGCTCACGAAGCTCGGTCAGGGACGTACGGACGTCGGGGAACGCAGGCCACTTCGGCAGGGAGTCGGCGAGGGCGAACCGCGCTTGGGATGCGAGCGGAACGCCTTCGATCGCTGCGACCGCCTCCAGGCAGCGCGCCAGCACCTCGCGGTACGGTAACGCCCGTCCTTCTTGCACGAGCGGCTCGACGGCGTGATGGCGACGAAGGAGCGCGTCGGGGTCGGCGTCGGGCCACACCGACACCATTGCAGCGCGGATGCCGCCCTCCCAGTCGATGAGCGTGCCGTAGCAGTCGAACGTCGCCCAGCGATCGCTCATGAGGGCGCCTCGTCCGCCCCGTTTTGGGAGACCACCGCCACTTCGACGGCCTGCTCCACCAGCGCGAGGATCGCCGCGACCCAGACCGCGTCGTCAGCCGGGTCCTCCGGCGGTGCTCCTGCTGCGAGCGCCTGCACCGCCCGCGAGGTCACCGGCGCGTCGGAAGCATCGACCCGCCGAAGCTCCTTGCGCGCCCAGCGACGCGAATCGTCGTCACCGGTCGACCGCGCAAGCTCGCGCCGTGCAGCATCGCTCTCGCCTGCACCCAGATACGCCGTGATCTCCTCCTCGTAGTCCGGCGGGTCCAGGTCGAGCAGATCGATCACGATCGCGCCGATCACCAGCGCCAACTCGGTGTCTGGTGCGGCCCCGCCGATCAGGCGTCGCTCCAGCACTCCCAGCCGCTCGGTGGTGCGTTCGATGACGGCGGCCAGGGAACGGCCGGCTTCGTCGGCAAGCGCTCGGGCAAACGGGTTGTCCGGCTGCTCGGCGAACGTCAGCTCCAACGCCTCGATCGCGAGCGCGGCCGGAGTGTCCCCCACCGCCCGCTCCAATGACGCACCCATCGCGAGTCGCAGCTTGTCCCAGTGGGCGGCCGCCGTGGCGTCGCGCAAGCGGTCGAGTTCGTCCGGAGCTGCCCCCGCCACGATGGCGTCGGCGAACGCCCAGGCCTCGCCGCCCAATACGCCACGCGGAAACACCACCGCGGTGCGCACGATGAGCGGCGTAAAACGTGTGAACCCGTTCACGCGCCGACGACCGGATGTTCGATGGCACCGAGACCCGCGATCTCGATACGCACGACGTCCCCGTCGCGAAGGTATCTGGGCGGAGTGCGGGCCACCCCGACACCCGCCGGCGTGCCCGTCGTGATGACGTCGCCCGGCTCCAGGGTGAACGACGCCGAGATGAACGCGATCAGGTCGGCGACCCCGAACACCATGTCCGCGGTCGTTCCGTCCTGCACGAGCTCGCCCGACAGCCATGTGCGAAGCGACAGTGCTTGCGGATCGGGCACCTCGTCGGCCGTGGTGATCCACGGACCCCAGGGGGCGAACGTGTCTGCGCCCTTGGCCCGCACCCACTGCGGCTCGCTCTGCTGCACGTCCCGTGCGCTGACGTCGTTCATGATCGCGTATCCGAACACGTACCCCGGGGCGTCGGCGGCCGCCACGTCACGCGCGACCTTGCCGATGACGACCGCGAGCTCACCCTCGAAGTCCGGCTTGCTCGTGTACTTCGGCAGTCGCACCGGGCCTGCGGGTCCGGTCACCGACGTCGGCATCTTCGCGAACAGGAGCGGGATGTCGGGAATTTGCTTGCCCGTCTCGGCCGCATGATCGCGGTAGTTCAACCCGATCCCGATGAGCTTGCCCGGCCGCATCGGCGCGGCGATCACGAGCCCGTCCAGCGGGACGGTCTGGCCGACTCGCTCGGCCGGAGCGCCACAAACGACATCGAGCACACCTGCCGAGATCCGGTGGACCGTGTCGCCCTCGACGACACCTGCGCAGGGCCCGTCGGGCCCGACGTACGAGAGAATCCGCATACGTCGCTATCCTACGGTGAGGTCTGCGATCCTGCCGCCTGACCCCACATGACCGAACGCGAGCCGCCTATCTCCACCCATACCGAGAACATGGATCCCACGCCCCCGTCGGCCAGACAGCGCGTGAGCGACGGGGCGAGAAGCACCGTCGACCCGATCATCCGGGGCCTGGTCCGAATGGGCGTCGGGCCCAATTCCATCACGGTCGCCGGGTTCCTGGTGGTCGTCGCGTCGTGCGTGCTGATCCTGACCGAGCAGTGGGTGCTGGCCTGGCTTGTCTTCACGGTCGGGACCCTGAGCGACATGCTGGACGGCTCGGTCGCGCGGCTGTCCGGCAAGGCGACCCGGTTCGGTGCGTTCTTGGACTCCACCCTCGACCGGCTCGCCGAGGGCCTCGTGCTGGGTTCGATCGGCGTGGTGTTCGCACGCGACGGCAACGAGTGGGCCCTGGCCGCCTGCTTCGTGGCGCTGACCGCGTCGTTCTTGGTGTCGTACACGCGAGCGCGCGCCGAAGGCCTGGGTATCGACGACAACCGCGGTGGGCTGATGAGCCGCAGCGAGCGGCTCTTCCTGATCGGAACGGGTCTGTTCTTTGGATGGATCGACCACTTCCTGGAGGTCGTGATCTACGTGCTGGCCGTGCTGACGGTCCTGACCGTGATCCAACGCGTCATCCACGTCTGGACCGCCCTGCGCACTGACGCGCGCAAGTAACGCGCGCCGACCGCGGCATGATGTACACTAATCGTCAAGTCGTACACCAAATTGCTGGAGGTCACCCGTGAAGGGTCCCGTCAACGTCGCCATCATCGGCGTCGGAAACTGCGCGTCATCCCTCGTCCAGGGGGTCCACTTCTACCGCGACGCCAAGGACGACGAATTCGTTCCAGGTTTGATGAATGTCAACCTGGGTGGCTACCACGTGAACGACATCAACTTCACGGCCGCAATCGACATCGACGCCCGCAAGGTCGGGCGCGACCTGGGCGAGGCGATCTACACCGAGCCCAACAACACCTACCGGTTCGCCGACGTCCCCAAGACCGGCGTCGTCGTGCAGCGCGGCATGACCCATGACGGGCTGGGCAAGTACCTGAGCGAGATCATCACCAAGGCTCCGGGCGAGACGGCCGACATCGTGCAACTGCTCAAGGACACCGACACCCATGTGGTCATCAGCTACCTGCCGGTCGGGTCCGAGCAGGCCACCAAGTGGTATGTCGAGCAGATCCTGCAAGCCGGATGCGCGTTCGTCAACTGCGTCCCGGTGTTCATCGGACGTGAGCCGTATTGGCAGCGTCGGTTTGTCGAGGCCGGCGTACCGGTGATCGGTGACGACATCAAAAGCCAGGTCGGCGCGACGATCGTCCACCGCACGCTCGCTCGCCTGATGCGCGAGCGGGGCGTCAAGATGCAGCACACCAGCCAGCTCAACTTCGGTGGCAACACCGACTTTCTCAACATGCTCGAGCGCGAGCGGTTGGCTTCCAAGAAGATCTCCAAGACCAACGCCGTCACGTCGGTATTGGGCCAGGAGATCGACCCGAAGGACATCCACATCGGCCCCAGTGACTACGTACCGTGGTTGACCGACCGCAAGTGGGCGCACATCCGCCTCGAGGGCCAGGCGTTCGGGAATGTTCCGCTCAACATCGAGCTGAAGCTCGAGGTGTGGGACTCGCCGAACTCCGCCGGCATCGTCATCGACGCGGTCCGCTGCGCCAAGCTCGCCATGGACCGCGGCATCGCCGGCACGCTCGAGGGCCCGTCCTCGTACTTCATGAAGAGCCCGCCGGTACAGCACCCCGACGACGTCTGCCGTGAGCTGACCGAGACGTTCATCAGCGGTGAGTCCAACCGGGCGCTGACCGGTGCCGAGCCGGACACCGTCCCGGCCGTGTCGCCCGCCGAATGACCCGCACGGTCATGGGCGACCTCGACTGTTAGGGTCGGTGTCGCCCATGACCGGCTCCCGCTCCATCGCGCTCGTCTCGCCGTACGCCTGGCCGCCGCACGACGATCTGACGTGGCGGATCGAGTACGAGGCCCATGCGTTGGCGCGGCGCGGGCACCGCGTCAGCATCCTGACGCCTGCGACCGGGCCTGAGCTTCTGGCAGACAGCCGCCGAAGGCTGCGCGCCCTGCGCGACGGGGACACCCGAGCGGTCGTCGGCGACCCGGGCCAGGTGGTCGTCGTGCCCCTGGGACGGTCGCTGCCCGCGGGCCCCAGGCGGCGCATCGGAGGACCGCTCGATCTGTCCGCGGCACTCGAGGACGTCCTGTCACGCATCCCGTTCGACGTGGTCCACGTCCACGAACCCTTGGCGCCGAGTCCTGCGCTCGCGGCGCTCCGACACGCCCGCCGGGTCACGGCCGCGACGTTCTACCGTCCCGAACAGCTCGCAGGCGTGGCGTTCGTACAACCGCTGCTCGAGCGCGCCATGGCACGCCTGGACCTGTGGGTGGCCGCCGGCGAGACTGCGCGGCGGGCCGTGGCCGAGTTGTTTGCACGTGACTGCACCGTCGTTCCGGGGGGGATCGATCCCGCGATGTTCCACGCACCGACGGACCGTCCTGACGGACCGCCGGGGCTCGTCATCATCGCGCGCGGGGCGGATCGCGCCGGCTTGCGATTCGCCCTCCGCGTCGTGCGGACGCTCGACTTGACCACCGTGGGGGCGATCACGATCCTGGGCCCCAGGGAGGCGCCCTGGCGCACCCGGGCGGCGGTACCGAAGGCACTCCGCGAGGTTGCGCAGGTGATTCCCGACAGCGGCGCAGAGGCCCGGGCCCAGGCGTACGCGACGGGGGGGATCGTCCTGGTCAGCGCGCCGGACGACTTGGTGGGTTCGGCGGTCGCCGAGGCGATGGCCTGCGGGCTGACGCCACTGATTCCGCGCGCCGGCGACGACGACGCGCCCGTTACCCACGGCCGCGACGGTCTGGCATTGGCGCCGTTCTCGCGTGACGTGTGGGCCGCCACGATCACCGACCTGATCGCCGAACCGCAACGCTTGGCCACTCTGGGCGCGCACGCCGCCAGACGGGCGTCGGCGCGCACCTGGGACACGGTCGCCGCAGAACTCGAGGATGGCTACGACCGTGCGCGGAGCACCGGCCCGCAAGTGGCGCCACTTGTGCGCACGCGGCTCGTGGCGGACCTGCGGGTGCATCCCGGACCCGACTTGCCGCCCAGAGCGATCGTCGATGCATGTATCGCACGCGACGTGGGGGCCGTCGCGGTGATCAGCGACGCCGGACCCGAGCCGGGACTCGAGACCGCTGCCATCGCACAACACCGCCTCGTCGTCGTCGCGGGCCAACACATCCGGACGGCCGATGGGGGCTTGGTCGGATTGTTTCTTCGTACCGCCATTCCCCACGACATCGGCCTGGAAGAGACGGCGGAACTGATCCACGCTCAGGGCGGAGTCGTCATGGCGCCGCATCCCGGGTGGTCGGAGCCACCAAGCCGGGACCTGCTCCGTCGCCACCGCGGGGCGATCGACTGCTTCGAGACGCTCAGCGGCCCCGCATCGACCGCGCGGTCGGGGCTGGGCGAGGAGGCCGCCCGCCTGACTCAACGGTTCGGGATGCTCTGCACCGCGGGCAGTGGTGCAACCAATGTCGATGACATCGGAGTCGCGCATCTGAGGATGCGCCCGTTCACGTCGGCCCGCGAATTTCTCGATGCCTTGGTCGATGCAGAACCGGTGCAGCGACGCCGTGGCCTGCGTACACGCACGCAACGTGAGAGACGCCGTCCAGCCGACCCTGCGAACTGAAACGCGTTTCACGCAGGAGATCTGCCACCACAGAGCCAATAGATGCGTCGCAGATGACCCCGGACACACCAGGAAACGACTCCCGCGCAAAGCGACCTCGCCGCGCGGCGGGCCCAACGAGCGGCGGATCGCCGACCGACCTTCAGGACGCATACCTGCGTCGCTCAATCGCCGAGATCGAGTCGCTCAATCGCGAGATCCTGGAGTGTTCGCTCTGTGTGCCCAAAGACGAGTTGCCTGTGCTCGCTTCGGGTTCACCGCAGGCGGAAATCATGATGATCAAGTGGTCGGCAAGCCTGGCCGAGCGGCAGGAGGGTGTCGCGTTCTTCGGACGTTCCGGCACGGCCATACTCAAGAGCGTCGAGCGCCTGGGTATCAATCCGGCGACCATGTACGGCACGCTCGCCATCAAATGCAGCCACCTGGCCGAGCGCGACGCGGCGAGCCTCTGCCCTCCGTGGCTTGCCCAGGAGGTCGCGATCGTCATGCCGAAGCTGGTGGTGGCGATGGGCGCGCCGGCCCTGGACGCACTCAACCGACTCGACTATCCCCTGGCCGAACCGATACGCGACGAGGTCGGCGTCGTGCAGCGCTGGACTCCGACGATCGACGCGCTGTATGTCCCCGACATCGACGCGTCACTCGACGAGCAGAACGCCAAGCGCGCGTTCTGGAACGCGTTCCGCGCCATCGGCGAGTGGCACGAGGCCCAGCCTCCGTACTGAGCGGCACCTTCGCTTGGACCAACGGTGCCGGGCACCGGCGGACGAGGCGGGGGCACGTCACGGCCGACCCGAACCTCTTCGTGTCGCAGCGCTCCAGTGACATTCTGATCGGACTGCTGTCCACGCATGAGTGGACAGATCGACCTCACTGCGACCGTCGCTCGGCAACGCGCGACCGCTTGACGCGTGAGGACCATTCCGACGGGGAGGCCCCTCTGACCCGCAGTACGATCACTCTTGGAACAACGCTGGCCCTCGTGACCGCATCCGTCGTGGCGACGCTCGCCGCGCTCGCGCCCGACGCCGAGGCCACACGCCACTCGGAGCTCGCGCGTGCCGACGCACAGGTCACGGCACTGCGCACCCAGCTCGCCGCGGAGCGGCGACTCCACCGCACGAGCGTCACCCGGCTTCGACAGACGGTGCGTCCTGTCCGCAGCGTGAGCCACGCGCTGACCATCGCGGCTGCCACGTACGGCGTCCCGGTTGCCCGGCTGCGTCGCGTCGCGATGTGCGAGTCGACGCTCAACCCCAATGCCCGCAACGGCCGCTACGTCGGACTCTTCCAGTTCGGCACCCCGCTGTGGAACACCACCCCGTACCGCCGGTTCTCC
>JANMDV010000036.1:0-19496 GCA_031376485.1 Actinomycetota bacterium | reverse complement strand
CGAGAACGGCCCTTGGTGAGCACCCCGCGCACTGGCGAAGTCCTCGAGCGCGACGTCGAAGCCGACGTGACGATCCAGAAACCACGCGGCGGTGTGCAGGTGCTCATCGGTGGCGCGGTAACGCTCGAACGCACGAACGAGCGCCCAGCCCATTCCGGCACGAAGCTCGTCCCGTTCGTGGGTACGGCGCTGGGCGCCGGTCATGGCCCAGGCGCGAACTCGGCGGCCGCATTGCCGCCGGCGGCGGCGCGGGGGGAACGTTTGCGCGGCGCGCTCGTCCGTGATCGTGGCGTCGGGGTGAACTCGGCTGCTGGTGAACCTGCTCTGGTCGTGATGCGCGCGGGCGTCGCAGCCGAAGCCTTTGTTGTCGCGGTGGACATGCGCGGACGGGTCGTCCGTCGCGGCGTGAACACGGCCGCGGGAACGGGAGTCATGGCCCAGACCTTGGCGGGGACGGGCTTCGGAGGCGAGCCGTGGACGGCGTTGCGAACCGTCACCGACCCACCGACGGCCACCGCGGTCGCGGCGATGACGGCGGTGCACTTGGCTGCGACACCGGCACCGGCGGCCGCTCCTCCGCCACCGCCGAACAGTCCGCCCAACCAACTGGTCAGACCGCTCCACGCGCCGCCGACCGCGCCTTTGACCGCGGCAAGGAGACCCGCGGCCGGAATGAGGAGCAGCGGAGGCGGCAGGAATGACCCGAGAATGACCTCATGCTCGCGCCCGGCGTTTCGACACCCGGCGCAGCCGTCGTCTGATGCAATCGCAGGGTCACCGTAGACGTGCAGTCGGATCTCGCGCGCGCGGTCCGTGCCGACCATGTCGGTCAGAGGCCGCTCGGCACCGTCGTCCGTGGCGGCGGCCTCCTGGCGAAGGAGCAACAGAGACGAGCCGTACTCGGCGCAGTATCCGCCTGCCCCGTAGCGCTCCAGGATCTTCTGCGCTGCGCTCAGGGCGCGCTGGTACTGCTTGAACGCCGCGTTCTTGGACCGTACCCCCAGGTGATCTGCCAGCTCGGTGAACGTCGCCCCGTCGAGCTTCATGCGAAGGAGTTCCGCGTCCCGCGCGTCGACCCTGCGCAACCCGTCGTAGAGCGCGGCGGCGTCGAGGTGGCGGTGCAGCGCCTCGTCACACTCGTCGATCGGCAGGTCACCGCCCGCCACCGCCATGTCGTGATCGCCGTCGTCGAAGAAGGACCCCACAGGCATCTCGACGCGAGTGCTCTTGCGACGCAGGTGGTCGATCGACGCATTGACGGTCGAGCGGATCAGGCTCGCGCGAAGCCGGTGGTACTCATCGACGTGATGGTATGAATCTCGCGGATTCTTGCGGTGCTCAACGAGGTGGCGCTCGATGACGTCCATGGCGAGGTCTTCGGCCTTGGCGTGACCGACCTGCCACGCGATCTTGCCGATCAGCTCCGGCAAGGTGTGGTGGGCAATCGCGCCGAGCTGCTCTGCCCCGTCGGTGACCCCGCGAAGCCGCATCGCGATATGGGTGGGGACCGTCGAACCCGGTCGGACCCCGCCGAGTGTGCGGCGGCCGCGCGTCGCGACGACTGGTGTGTGGGTCTGCGTGGTCATCGAGATCTCGGGGGTCGGTGGGTGGTCACAGGTGCCGGACACCGAAGGGACGCTCACCTGGCCAGATGAGCGTCCCCGGTCCGGTGCGTGGGGTGGCTCTTTAGAGGACCTTGACCTTGACGACGCGACTGTTGGTCGCCAGGTACGGCCATCCGTTGTCCTGCGGGACGGCGACGCGGAACGCCACCTTGTACCCGCCCGGGCGGCGGAACTGGTAAACGATCTTGAACAGGCCGTTGCGTGCGACGCGTCCGTTGACGATGGGACGCCAGGCGCGGGTCGTCGGGTCCTGCCACTGCAGCTGGATCGCCTTGTTGAAGGCGCCGGCCTGCGGAATCAGGCGACCGGTGACGACGAGCTTCCGTCCCCCGTTGTGGCCCCGGGTCATCTTCATCGCGACCCGCACGATCGGCGTGACCTCGAGCACAGCCGCTGCGATGCGCTCGGCCTGTCCGACGTGGTTGACGGTCCAGACACCGCCTATCGTCGCCCGGGTCGGGATCGTAAAGGTGCCTGCCGCGTCAGTCCGCGCACCGGCGACGTACCTGCCTGCGGAGTCGCGAAGCTCGATGCCGGCGTTGGCCATCGCCCCCCCGTCAGGCGCCTGCAGCCGACCGCGCAGCACGAACCTGCGGTTGTAGATCCCACGGATGACCGGCACGACTTTGCCGTTGACCAGCCGCGTCGCGACCTGCCCGTCGGCCGCCAGTTGGGTCAGTTGGATACTGATCGCCGAGGTGCCGACGACCACCGTGCTGCCGGCGAGGACAACCGTGTTCCCTGCGACCACCACCGGGGGTGTCGGTCCGCCGGTCCACGGGAACACCTTGGTCTGGGTCGCGACGTTGCCGCCGGCATCACATACGTTGGTGCGGACCTGATAGTCGCCGTTGGCCATCCCCGCCATGGGAAGCTGGTGGCTGAAGTTCGCCGGCAGCGTTCCTGCGGCCTGCTCGAACATCGTCTGCCACGCGCCGTTGGTCGCGGGCCCGTTGATGGCAATCGTGACCGGGCATGCGCCGAACCCACCCGCGTCGAGCATTGTGAACGACACGAGACCCCCGCTGCTGATCGTGACGGGGCTCACCGTCGGAAGGCTCGTGTCGAGGACGACGACCGGGCCCGAGGTGACGAACACGTTGCCCGCCCGATCGGTGGCCACGACACGGCTCGCGTGGATGCCGGCTGCCATGCCCGATACGTCTGCGGTGATCGACACCGTGCCGGTCGGGTCGGTGAGCGTTCCGACGACGCTGAAACCCGCTTCGGCCTGCCCGCCGGTGGGGTCGCCGTTGACTGACACCTGAACCTTTGCCAGGCCCGAGGTGGCATCGGCCAGCGTCGGCAGGGAGATCGTGAACAGCCCGGCGGTCCCGCTCGCCGTCGCGCTCCACACGGACGTGTCGCTGGCGTCAGGGCTGGTCTGGTCGATCTTGACGGCCTGCACCGGGGTGATGCCCATCAGCGAACTGAACGTCGGATCGTGGGCGACGACGCGGATCTCCGCGTTGCCGTCGACCAGGCCGAGGCCCGCGGTCGATGGGGCGAGCAGGTGCTGGCCCTGACCCAGGGCCGGGCTTGCCGGCTGGTTGTAGGTGAGCATGTTCTTCCAGGCGCCGATGCCTTGGCGAATCTGTACCTCGACCGGACCGAGCCCGTCGGCGACGTTGTCGGCCAGCGTCACAGACAGGCGGTTGTCGACGATGCCGGTCACCACGAAGTCCTTGATCCACCCCACGGGGGCCGCTTGCAGTGACGGCGACGGGGCGATCGAGTCGAGTCGCAGCGTCGGGGTCGAGGCGGTGGCGGTGTTGCCCGCGTTGTCCTCGGCGACCAGGTAGAGCTTGGTCGCGCCAACGTCCTTGGCGGGAGCGGACTGGCCGATGTCGACGAGCTCGGCGTCGTTGGTCGCGACGATAGGGCCGTTGGCCGCGCCCAGGTGGACGGCGAGCTTCTTGAGTCCGGACAGGCCATCGCCGGTTGCACCCTTGGAGAGGGTCACCCGACCGGGGATGGTCTGCGACGCGATCGAAACCCACGCGATCGGGGCGGTCTTGTCGATCTTGACGGTACGGGCAGCGGAGGGGCCGCTGACGCGACCGGCGTTGTCGACGGCGCGCGTGATAATCGAGACGGCCCCCTCGGTCGCGCGGGTGACGCTGGCAGGCGAGTCGAGCCAGCCCCCGCCGTTGTAGGCGAATTGGTTGCGGTTCCAACCGGAACCGGTGCCGTCACCGGTCGCCGCGGTTGCCACCGTCACGTCCTGGTTGGTCCACGCCCCGCCGGTGTCCGGGCTGAGGCCGATCGTCGGGACACCCGGGTCCGTGCGGTCGAGCTTGAAGACGGTGCATTGGCCGGCCGTCACCCACAGTCCCGAGGCCGCGTTGCGAGACGCGCAGATCTGATGCTGACCGTCGGCCAGCGCGCCGACGCCGACCCACGCCCCGAGGTGGCCGTCGCCCGCATCGCCCAGGTCGGCGGTACCGCCACCGGTGACCTGCGCGTATGTGGTGCCGCGAAGGAGGCCGTTGTCGGACTGGTCCCATTCGATCGGTGCGACATCCCCGGTCAACCACGATGTCCAACTGAACGCTCCGGACACGGCCGGGCCCTGCAGGTCTTCGACTTTGACGCCCTGGATCTGGTTGGTCACGAGCGTCGTGAATGCCAGGTTGGTGGACGTGCCGCCAGCGTAGATGCCACCGTAGAAGCATTGTCCGGCCGGGAAGTCCACGAGGTCGTCGTGGACGGCGTCCTTCTGCATCTCCAGTGAGATGCCCTGGTTGTACAAGTACCGGTTGTGTCGGTCGACTCCATCGGGGCCCTGGATACGCATGTAGGCGAAGATGTCGTTGGCAGTCGCATGCCAGCGCACGCGTCGGACGCGGGCACCGACCAATTGCGTGTTGGATCCGAACTGGTTGCAGTACTGCGTCTGCAGGTGCGAGCCGGCGGGAATCGAGGCGCCGCCTCCGGGGGCCGTGATCGTGTTCCCGCCGTCCGGCGTCGTGAACGGGCCGACATCGCCTGTGATCGCGGTCCAGGAGCCGGGCAGCTCGACAACCGGACCAGCCAGCGCAGACGGCGCCGCTACGGCGACGATCCCGATGACCGCGACCACCCCGAGCGTCTTGCGCATCTTTCGGGTGAGAGACTGAGTTTTCAAGGGGGGCACTCCTTGCCTTGGAGAGAGGTTGCGATGCGCCCGGACTGGACGCTTCTGGGAGGTACACGGGCTCCTTGCCCCGCGTTCACCTCTCTCCTGAGAGTTTTCTTCGTTCGTTGATCGTAGGTCATGAGTTACATATTTTTACTAGTCTTTTGGATAGTTTTTAGTCGATTTAGATGCCTTGAAGTCGCGGTCGGACGGCGGCCTGCAAACGGCCTCCGTCCCGCAGCTGATGGGCGCCAGGCCGCAGTCCGCTGCGGCGATCCGCGCAAGGTTCGCCGAGCCCGTTCGCAGACGACTCGGCGATCACGAGAGCCGGCGAGCCGTCCGTTGGCTCGCCACAACAGGCCGCCAGCCATCACCGCGACCAGCCTCTCGCTCCGAGGACGGCAACCGATGGAACCTCTCCGTCCCGGGCAAGAAATGGTCCACCTACAAACGGCGCTCCAAGGCGGGCTTTCCATCGCTGAGACACCGCATGGACAGAACACTCGGCGCTCGGGCTGCGAGGGTTCCGCGGGGTGTCGGCAGGCAACCGCCGGGTGGAACAATTGTTGCTTGGGACGGGGAGGTGCCCTGCGTGAGGGGAGGTTGCCCGCCCATTCGCAAACGCCTCGGCGGACCCTACGTTACGATCCGTCCGGAGACGCGCCACAAACGGGCCGCCTGAAATCGTGGGCGACTCACCTCGCCGACGATTGGAAACGTGACCCCGATATCCAGGGCCCGAACGGCCGCACGCCACATGCCACCGCCCGGTGCCCCAATCGAATGGAGTCGGTGGGAGCGCGGCCCGCGAAATGTGTCATCACGTCACAGAATCCACTCGGATGCTGTGACGATTGGCCGTCGCCGACACGGCCAATTGGCAGTTGACGGCGCGCCCTGCCGGTGGTCGGGCTACAACCCCGTGATGTACGCGCGATACGCCTCGACGTCCATCAGGCCGTCCAGTTCCGAGGGATTCGTCAGGCGGACGCGGATAAGCCACCCGGTGCCGTAGGGGTCGTTGTTGACGGTCTCGGGAGTGTCACGTACGCCTTCGTTGACCGCGGTGACCTCGCCGCTGGCGGGGGCGATGATGTCGGAGACGGCCTTGACCGACTCAAGCTCGCCGTAGGAAGCGTCTTTGACGATGGCAGCGCCGACCACGGGTGGGTCGTAGTACACGACCTCGCCAAGCGCCTCCTGCGCAAACCAGGTGATACCGAACACGGCCTCGTCGCCGTCGATCCGGACCCAGTCGTGCTCGGGGTGGTAGCGCAGATCGTCGGGGTAGGTCTCGTCAGCCATTCCGCTCTTCCTTCGTGGGTGAGGTGTCGACCAGAGGCCGCTTGCGTGTCGTAGCGGCTTTGCGTTTGCCGCGGATGTCGATCTGGAGTGCTGTCTGCGGCGCGGCCAGATCGACGCGCACGTACGCCATGCCGATCCCCACGTCGAGGGTCGGCGAGAGCGTACCGCTCGTGACCTGGCCCACCACCTGCCCACCGACCTCCACCGGACAGCCCCCGCGCGGTATGCCGGGCTCGTCGAGCGTGAAGATGCACAGCCGCTCGGGCGTGCCGTCGGCGACCTGCCCGCGCATGACGTCGGCGCCAACGAACCCGCCGTCCAGGTCACACGCCCACTTGAGCCCCGCCTCGATCGGCGTCCGCGTCAGGTTGAGCTCCTGCCCATAGAGCGGATAGCCCATCTCCATCCGCAGGGTGTCGCGTGCGGCAAGGCCGACCGGCGCTGGCGCGTCGGGTCCCGCCATGAGCGCGTCCCACACGTCGGTGGCGCGGTGGGCCGGGCACATGATCTCGATGCCCGGCTCGCCTGTGTACCCGGTGCGGGCAACCAGACTCGGCACCCCGGCCACGGCCGTTTGGGCGATGCCGAAGTACGGCAGGTCAAAGATCTCGTCGCCGGTCACCAGCGGACCGATCGCCGCCTCCCATTCCTGCCCTTGCAGCGCGAGCATCGCGTACCGGTCGGAGTGGTCGGTGACCATGGCGTCGTCGGGCGCGCGTCCTGCCAACCAATCGAACACCGGGAACACGTTGGATGCGTTGCAGATGATCAAGAAGTGGTCCAGGACCTCGTAGACGATCAGATCGTCGATCGTGCCGCCGTCGTCGCGACAGAGCAGTGTGTATTGCCCCTGTCCCGGCTCCAGCTTGTGGACGTCGTTGGTCAGCATCCGACCCAGGTACGCCCGTGCACCCTCGCCCGCGACTGCGATCTGCCCCATGTGGGAGACGTCAAACACGCCGCAACGCGTGCGCACCGCGTGGTGCTCGTCACGGACGGACGTGTACTGCAGCGGCATGTCCCATCCGGCGAAGCCGCCGAACTTGGCACCTGACGCGACGTGTCGTTCGTGCAGCGGGGTGCGAAGAAGCGCGCTCGGCATCGAGGCGAGACGCTACCACGCGTGGCCCAGGCGCCCGGAGATCAGCGTTTGAGCCGCCCGCAGGGTGGCGCAGAGGCCACCCACGAGCCGTGCTGACAGCGGCCGCGATCAACCAGGGAGCCTCGGTACGCCCGTCCGAGCCGCAGCCGATACTCCCCCACATGGACGAGAACACGCCGCTGAGCCGACTTCACGTGCTCGAGACGCAAGTCGCGGAACTCAGCTCCCGACTGGCCACGTTGGAGGGGCCGGGCCGAGCCGCGCAGGGTGCGCCGGAGACCACCGCGGACCCCGCGGAGTCCAAGCAGATGCGGCAACGCCGCACGCCTCAGCCACACCCGTCACAGTCCCACCCCCCGAATGCCCCGCCCGCACGTCAGGGCACCCGGCTGACGGAGGATCTTTTCGGCGGACGGGTGCTCGCACTGGTGGGCGGCGTCGCGGTGCTTCTGGGACTCCTCTTCTTCCTGACCCTCGCGATCAAGAACGGCCTCATCGGTGAGCGTGCACGCGTGCTGCTGGCCGCCGCCGGGTCGCTGGGTCTTGTCGCCGGCGGCATCTGGCTGCACGAGCGCAAAGGACAGACCGATGCGTCGCGGGCCGCGATCGGTGTCGGAATCGCCGGCATGTTCGCGACGATCACAACCGCCACCCAGGTGTACGGGTTCGTCGACGCCGGTCCCGGTCTGATCGTGGCGGGGTTGGTCGGCGCCGGCGCGGTTGCCCTGGCCATCCATCTCGACTCCCGTCTGCTCGCGGGTCTTGGCATCGTCGGCTCGCTCGCCGCGCCGATACTCGTCGACGCCCCGGCGTCCGGCAGCACGCTGATCTTCGTGGTCATCGCGCTTCTCGCCTCGGCCGCCGTGGTGCTGTGGCGCAAATGGAGTTGGCTGTCCGCCGCCGCGTTCCTCGTCAGCCTTCCGCAGTTGATTGTTTGGGTGGAGGCCAACGAGCAGTCCGTCACAGCGGTGCTCGGCGTGCTGACGCTCTTCTGGCTCGTCAACCTCGTCGCCGCGATCGGTTTCGACATACGCATCAAGGCGACGGCCTTGCACGTGTCGTCGGTCGGACTCGCCCTCGCCGCCGCTGCGACAGCCTCGACGACCGGGTGGATCGTCCTGCACCGACAAGGCCACCACGGCGGCGAGGACCTGTGGATCGTCGCGCTCGCCCTGGCCCACCTCGCGATCGGCGTGCTGCTGCGACGACGTGGTGTCGCCACCGACATCGCGCTGGCGGTGATGGGGATCGGTGCGATCCTGGCGGCGGTCGCGACTGCGCTGATCCTCGACGGGCCGTCGCTCGTGGTCGCACTCTGCGCAGAGGCGGGTTTGCTCGCCTGGATATCGGCCAAAAGCTCGGAGCGAATCGGCAGTCTCTTGGCGTTCGCATACTTCGGCGCGGCGATCGCCCACGCGCTTGCCGTCGAGGCGCCACTCGACGCCCTGAGCGACGGGATCCGTTCGCTTCCCGACGCCGCGATCGCGCTCCTCGTCATCGCCGCCACCGCCGTCTGGCTGGGTCGCATCACCCCGGCGGACGCGCTCGGTGAGGTCAGCGTGGTTCCGTTCACCCGTGTGTCGACATGGATCGCCGCGACTGCCGTCGTCTCTCTGGTGTCGATTGCGATCGTCGATGTCCTCGGCGCAACTGAGCAACGTGCGCAGACGACGCTCTCGGCGTTCTGGGCCCTGGTGGGTCTCGGGCTCGTGGTCTGGGGGCTCGTCAAGAGCGTGCGAGAGGCTCGGCTCGCCGGCCTCGCCCTGCTCAGCCTGGCCATCGCGAAGCTGTTCTTCTACGACCTTGCCAACCTCAGCTCGATCAACCGGGCAGCGTCTTTCGTCTTGGTGGGCCTGCTGCTCCTGGCCGGTGCGTACGCCTACCAGAGGGTACGCGAGTCATCGCCGAACGCGCTCGCGCCACCGAGCGACGTCGACGACGACGCACCCGGTCGGCCTTGAGGTCCGAAGCAAGGCGCGACCGCGCCGGGCGTGACGGGTAAGGGCCCGCGCAGGAACGACCGGGCCCCGCTTGGCGGCTGCAAACCGGCGCAAACGGCACTGGCGAGGTCGCCCGTACCACCAGTGGCGCCGACGCTCGCCACCACTGCCGAGCTCGGTTTTGCTTCGGAAAGAGCCGTCCTGCGGTTCGTATTTCCAGCCGCCCGGCGAGCCCCGCTCCGGGCCGTTTCGCTCGCCATCCGGCGCAGCAGTTATTTGTACGCGCGCCCTACCGGTCGCGCAGGAACGAAGGCACGTCCAGGGCGTCGTCGTCGTCGCCCAGTTCGAGCTCGCTGCGTTCGTTGCGTCCAAAGCTCGGGACAGATGGCTCGGGGGCCTCGAACGAGGGAAACAGCGGCTCGCGCCGCCAGCTTCCGGACGTCCGGTCGGCGGCGGGACGCTCCGGGGCCGCAGGCCCGTCGAACCCGGTCGCGATGACGGTCACGCGCAGGTGGTCACCCGCCGACTCGTCGATGACCGCTCCGAAGATGACGTTGCAATCGCTGTGTGCGGCCTGGCGGATGATGGTGGCCGCTTCGTTGACTTCAAAGAGCCCCAGGTCGGGCCCTCCGGTGATGTTCATCAACACGCCGGTCGCACCGGACACCGTGCTCTCGAGCAGCGGCGACGAGATCGCCGACTTCGCGGCCTCGGCCGCCCGGTTTTCGCCCGATGCAATGCCGATGCCCATCAGCGACGAGCCGGCGTTGGCCATGATCGTCCGCACGTCGGCAAAGTCGAGGTTGATGAGACCGGGAACAGTGATCAGGTCCGTGATTCCCTGAACACCCTGTCGAAGGACATCGTCGGCCAGGCGGAACGCATCGACGATCGACGTGTTTGGGTCCACCACCTCGAGCAGGCGCTCGTTGGGAATGATGATGACCGAGTCGACGTGCTTGCGAAGCTCTTCGATGCCCTCCTCGGCGCGACGGGTGCGCTGAAGCCCCTCGAACGCGAACGGCTTGGTGACGACGCCGACGGTCAGCGCCCCTTGCTCCTTCGCGATCTGGGCGATGACCGGCGCGGCGCCGGTACCGGTACCCCCGCCCTCGCCCGCCGTCACAAACACCATGTCCGCGCCGCGGATGGCCTCCTTCAGCTCCTCGCGGCTCTCCTCGGCGGCCTCGCGGCCCACCTTTGGCTCGGCGCCGGCGCCGAGCCCCTTGGTGATGGTGCCGCCAAGCTGCAGCTTGACCTGCGCGTCGCACATGGCGAGCGCCTGCGCGTCGGTGTTGACCGCGATGAATTCGACGCCTCGAACACCGGCGTCGACCATCCGATCAACCGCGTTGGTGCCGCCGCCGCCGCACCCGATGACCTTGATAACCGCGATGTAGTTGTCCACCGAAGGTTGCCTCTCCATGTCGCACTCGATCACCAATCGAGGGTTTGTTTGCAGGTGATCCTCAAACCTCAAGTCAGACTTGAGATAACGACCGCATACTCCCAGCTACGAATCCGCTGAGCGCGGACAAGAGATCCCAGCGACGCAAACTAGTGCTCTGACCCCCATCTGTCAAGTAACACTCGATCACGAAATGACTGTTGGGGTCAGCCTGTAGGTAAGGGTTGACCTTCTGTCGAAGGTTCGGCTTCGCCCTCTGCCGCGATTCCGCCGAGCATCGGTTGCTGAGGCGCGCTGACGTCAAGGTACCCCGCCCGGGCCAGTTTCTTGGCGATCACCGGGCTGGTCAAGACAGCCTCGATCGCCCGCCCCTTGGCCCAGAGTTGGCGCGGCGGTCCGAGGACCAGATCAGGGCCTCCCGCGAGCCGCCCGACGATCACGCCCCGCGCGAAGCGAAGATCACGTACGCGCCGTCCGATCGCCGGAGACATGGCGGTGACGACCTCGAACGGCGCGCGCTGTGCCGGGCCACGAAGCCACGCACCGACCTGCAGCGTCGGCACGCGGTAGGTTGGCAATCCACGGGCCTCCGTATCGACTCCGAGCACCCGGCCGGAGTTCGCGACGACCAGCCGTCGACCATCGGTGGTCAGAGCGACTGCCGCGGGAGTCGCCTGGATGATTTTGACATCCATGCCTCGGGGCCATGTGTGGTGGACGGCGACGTCCTGGACCCATGGGTACTGCGCGAGCGCTTGACGCACGGCCACGGTCGGCAGTTTGAGCATCGTGCCGTTGTGCGAGGCAATCTGGACGGCGCGGACAACCTCCGCCTGATCGGGCTGCCGGTACCCGGAGATCTCGACGGTGGTCAGCGACAGAAGCGGACCGCTGCCGAGCCACCACACCCCCGCCACGATGGCGGAGCCTGCGACGACTCCGAGCAGGGCCGTGCGGCGACGCCGGTGACGCGCGATCACCACCGCGCGGCGCCGATCCATCAGGCCCGTGGCCGCGCGCGTGCTCACAGAGCATCCAAGGGCGGGGCGCCGATGCCGTGCGTGGGATCCAGGTAGCGAACCTCGGATTCCAAGAGGGGCCCGCCGGAGTCGCGTACGCGCCGACGACCCTCGCTCATCAAGGCGAGCACGTCCGCGCTCGAACACCCCGGTGACGCCTCGATGAAGTTGGCGTGTACCGGCGAGAATCGGGCCCCGCCGATCACGAGGCCTTTGCAGCCCGCCACTTCGAGCAACCGTCCCGACGACCCACCCTGCGGGTTCGTGAACACGCTGCCGAAGGTCCTGACGCCTTGCGGCTGAGTGCTGCGCCGATGCCGCCGAAACTGAGCCAGCGTCGCTTTGATCGCTTCAGGGTCGCCTGGGTTGAGTCGGAACGACACCGCCGCGACGACCTCGTACGCGGTGAGGGCGCTGGAGCGATATCCGAAGACGAGGTCGTCCGGACCGACGCGACGCCGACCGTCGGCCGAGCAGATCACCGCCCATTCAAGGACGTCCTTGAGTTCGCTCGAATAGGCGCCCGCGTTCATCGCAACCGCGCCTCCCACGGTTCCGGGAATGCTCGCGCCGAACTCCAGACCTGTCAGCCCGACCCCTGCCGCACGCAGCACCGCCCGCGGCAGCGAGGCGCCACCACCGCACCACAGGCGCTCACCGCGGACGGAGATGCCTTCGAGGCGGCCGCGCAGCCGGATGACGAGCCCGCGGAACCCCACGTCGTCGATCAACAAGTTGGAGCCCTTGCCGACGATCGCAACCGGGACATCGGCGTCGCGCGCCCACGCCAGCGCCGCCGTGACCGCCCGCGCAGAACCGGCCTCGGAGAGCCAGTCCGCGTTGCCACCCACGCGGATCGTGGTAAACCGCGCAAGGGGGGCGTCGGGAACAAGTTCAGGGTGCGTCGAGTTCGTGTGGGTCACCTCCATCACCCAGACGTGTTTGCAGCCGGGCCACCAACTCCTGCCCGATCCGCGTCACATCACCCGCGCCGATCGTCAGGACCATGTCTCCGGCACGAAGCTCGGATGCGATCGTGGCGCACGCCTCGTCGAGACCGGGGATGAAACGCGTCGACGTCGACGACGGCACTGCGTCTGCCACGTCACGCCCGCTGATCGACGGATCCAGGGGCTCTCGAGCGGCGTAGATGTCGGTGACGACCACAACGTCGGCGCCGCCGAGCGCCTGGCCGAACTCACGCACAAGCGCCCTGGTCCGCGAGTACAGGTGCGGCTGGAACACCACGACGATGCGCCTGGGATTGCGGCTGCGTGCTGCCGACAGCGTCGCGGTGATCTCGGCCGGGTGGTGCGCGTAGTCGTCAACGACCGTCACCCCGCCGATCGTGCCACGGTGCTCGAACCGACGCCCGACGCCCGTGAACGAACGCAGACGGTCGAGGGCCGTTGTCGCATCCACCCCGCACCAGTCCGCGAGGGCCACCGCGCACGCCGCGTTGGTCTGATTGTGGCGACCGGGGACGTCCAAATCGAACGGAAGCGCACGCCCGTCGGCCATCACCAGGGTGGCGTCATCGTGAGGACCCGTGACCGTGCAGAAAAAGTCGCCTGGAGCGTCGCCGACCATCCGCACCGCACACGGAGCCGACGCCGCGACCCCTTGGGCACGCTCATCCGGCCCGATGACAAGCATCCCCGAAGCCGGAAGTCGTTGCACGAACTCACGAAACACGGCTTCGACGTCCTCCATACCGGCGTACGTCGCGTGGTGATCGTGGTCCACGTTCAGCAGGATCGCCGCCTCGGGCGACAGCTTCAACAGCGACCGGTCGCTCTCGTCCGCCTCGGCAACGAACCACGGCTCGTCACCCCAGACGGCGCCCGTGCCGCCACCGCCGGGGACTGTCGCGCCAATGCACGCCGAGACGTCCCCGAGCGCATGGGCGAGCATCGCGCTCGTCGTCGACTTGCCGTGCGCACCGGCGACGGCCAGGCCACGACGTCCGGCCATGAGTTCGGCCAGCAAGTCGGCCCGGTGCAGCACGGGCAGGCCCCGCGCGACTGCTGCCGCCCGTTCGGGGTTGTCCGCCGCAATCGCCGTCGACACCACCAACGCATCGGCATCGGCGGGAATCGCATCAGCCGCGTGGCCCACCCTCACGTCAACGCCGATCGCGCGCAGCGCGCGAAGCACGTCGGTGTCGTCGCGGTCGGTCCCGCTGACTGCGTATCCGGCCTGGGCGGCCAGACGGGCGAGGCCGCTCATACCCGCTCCGCCGATGCCCACCAGGTGGATGGTCCGGGGACTCACGCGGTGGCCAATTGGAGCGCAGCGGCGGCGATCGCCTGGGCAGCATCGGGACGTGCGACCGTCCGGGCGGCGAGCGCCATTGCATCACGACGGGCGGGATCCGCCAGCAGCTCTGCGACGAGCGTCGCAATGCGCTCGGCGGTGCATTCCACGTCGGGTACGAGCACCGCGGCGCCGGCGTCGACCAGCCATTGCGCGTTCTTGGTCTGGTGGTCAGCCGTCGCGTGCGGGTACGGAACGAGGATTGCCGGCCTGCCGATCGCGGCGAGCTCAAACACCGAACCCCCCGCGCGCGAGACGACCAGGTCAGCAGCGGCGACCGCGTCGTGGAAGTTTTCCAGGTACCCGTACAGGTGATAGCGCGCGCCCGGCGCGCGATCGGCCAGGAGCGCCCGCACATCATCCAACTGCACGGCCCCTGCCAAGTGGATCAGCTCGAACGAGGGGCCGTCACCGAACGCCTGGGCAACCGCACGATTGATCGTCCGTGCGCCTTGGCTGCCCCCGGCGACCAGGACGCACATGGCATCGTCGGCGATGCCCAGAGCGGCGCGCCCCGCCGCACGCGTCGCCGCACGAACCTCGGGGCCGATGGGTCGCCCGGTGACGACGTATTTGTCGCCCGTCCGTCCGGCAATCGGGAACGCCAGCGCCACGCGCCGGGCGATTGGCGCAGCCAGGCGGTTGGCCATCCCTAGATGGGAGTCGGCCTCGGTCAGCAGCACCGGTATCCGCATAAGCCACGCCGCCAAGGCAACCGGCCCGGCGACGTATCCCCCGCCACCGATCACGACATCGGCCCGGCGGCGTCGCAGGATCGCCATCGCCCGCGGGACCGCCGCCGCCGCCAACGCCACTGCGATCAGGTTCTTGGGGGCCAGGCGACGTTCGAGGCCGCGCATGGGCACCACGTCGTCGTCGATGCCGGCGGCGGCGACCAGACCCGCGCCGCTGCCCCGGCCAGTGCCGATGAACGTGACGGTCGCGCCGTCAGCTCGCAATGCGTCGGCGGTCGCCAGCGCCGGCTTGACGTGGCCCGCCGTTCCGCCGGCCGCGATCACCACTCGAGTTGGTTGTGGTGCCGGCACGCCGCGCATGTGCTGTTGTCCTCTGTCGCGAGATGTTGACCAGGATCCCGATCCCGGCAAGGAATACCACGAGGCTCGTGCCTCCCGCCGAAACCAGGGGCAGCGGGACCCCCGTAACGGGCAGGAGCCCGAACACCTGACCGAGGTTGATGACCGCCTGCAAGCAGATGAGCGATGTGATCCCGGTCGCGAGCAGCCGTTGGTGCAGATCTTTGGCACGCACGGCGATGCGGAATCCCGCGACGCCGAGAATCACGAACGCGCCGATCAGGGCGACGAGGCCGACCAAGCCGAGTTCCTCGCCGACGATCGCGCCGATGAAGTCGGTGTGCGCTTCAGGCAAGAAGAAGTTCTTCTGGATGCTGTTGCCAAGCCCGCGACCGAAGATCCCGCCCGAGCCGATGGCGATCTGACCCTGGACGCTCTGGAAGCCGTCGCCGGTCGGGTCCGCCCACGGGTTGATGAATGACACCACGCGGGCACGCTGGTACGGCGATGACATGATGAGCAGCACGACCAGGCCGGCCAGTGCGCCGACGATGGCGCCCAACTTCTTGACCGGCGCGCCTGCCACGAACACCATGGCGAGGGCGGTCATCACCAAGGTCCCCGTGGTCCCGAGGTCTGGTTGCACCACGATCAGCACGGCGAACAAACCGGTCAGCATGATGATGGGCGTGAGCCCCTTGGGCTTGGTCAGCCGCTTGGGGTCGCGGGCGACGACAACAGCGATCCACAGGATCAGCGCCATCTTGGCAAGCTCGGACGGCTGCACCTGCAGCGGCCCGACTGCGAGCCACCTCTTGGCGCCATTGACGAACACCCCATGCACGGGCAGCCCGGCCGTCGGCAGGACCAGCACCGCAAGCAGTGACGCGATTGCGATTGCGACCGCAGGCGGGGCGATTCGTCGCAACAAGTCCGTCCGCACGCGGGAGACAAGCGCCAGTGCCCCGAATCCCAGGAGTGCGTACATGAGCTGTTTGCGCAACTGGCCGGACGGGTCGGTGCCTTCGATCACGGCGCGGGCGCTCGAGACCGAATAGACCATCAGAAGCCCCAGGCAGACCAAGAACACGACGGACCCAAGCAGCATGCGCTCCGACGCGTTACGCGAAGGGCGTGCCGGCCGTCGTCTGGCGGGAGAGGTCTTGGCGGAGGCCACCACCCCTGCAGATTCGACGCGGATGTCCCCGCCCCTCGCGACGGCGCGCAATTGCGAGAGATCTGCCCGTTGTCGGCGTCGAACGTTCCGCGGCAAATGTGTCGGGCCCGACACAAGTGACCGTCGGTCCATCTGCCAAATGGCTCTTTCCGGCTCGTCGCATCGGACACTGGCACCATTGCCCAATGCGCAGTTTTGACATCGCGAGCGCCGTTCGCGCCTGACCACACGGCACTGCTTGGCCCCTTTCCCCCGCGCTTCGGACGTCGGCGGCGGCGAACAGCGTCCAGGTCAGCACCTCACCGATCGGCCAGGGTGACCGCCCGGGTGACGAGAGGGGGCACCCCTACGCCCGCGTCGATCTCAACGCTTTTTGAGATCATCCACTGCGGCGCGGAAATCGTCGCCCCGCTCCTCGAAGGATGCGTACTGATCGAAGCTCGTGCAGGCCGGCGCGAGCAGGATGACGTCGCCCGCCGTGGCCTGCGCTGCGGCGGCGGTGATCGCCTGTGCGACGGTGCCTGCGGGTTGCACGGCGATGCCCGCGTGGACGAACGCCTCGCCGATCTGGGGCCCCGCCTCGCCGACGAGATACGCGCGCACCACGGCGACGCGGGCGGCGGCGGCAAGCGCGTCGAACGGGGTGCCCTTGCTGCGCCCGCCGACGATCAGATGCACACGTGCCGGGTAGGCGTCGAGTGCGGCGATCGCGGCATCCGGGTTCGTCGCCTTGGAGTCGTTGACGTAGCGGACGCCGTCGATGTCGGCCACGACCTCAAGCCGGTGGGCGACGCCGGCAAATGACGCCAGCCCGGCCGCCAGCGCGGCGCGGTCGGCGCCGGCATGAGCGGCAAGCGCGACGGCCGCCATCGCGTTCTGCTGGTTGTGGCGACCGCGCACCGCGACCCCGTCCCACCCCGCCACCAGGCCGAGGTCCGCGTGATGGAGCCCCCCTTCGCTCCAACAGATCGCGCCGGGTCCCGGCGGGCCGTGGTCCACGTGGCGCGGCGACGCGACGCCGGACAGGCCCATACCCCGGGGCGCGATCGCCAGATCCGTGACCGCCTGGTTCTCGAACAACCTGAGTTTGGCGGCGAGGTACTCCTGGATCCCGGCGTGGCGATCCAGGTGATCGGGCGTCAAGTTGAGCAGCACCGCCCCCCGTGGGTGGAACGTCGCGATGTCTTCGAGTTGGAAGCTTGAGCACTCCACCACGAGCCATGTGGCGGGGTCGACCTGGCCCACCAGGCCCGAGAGCGGCGTGCCCTGGTTGCCGCACGCGCGGGCCGAGATTCCCGCGACGGTCAACAGGTGGGCCGTCAGCTCGGTCGTGGTGGTCTTACCGTTGGTTCCGGTGACGCCCAGGATCGGATTGTCTGTGTGGCGGAACGCGAACTCGACCTCGCTGATGACCGGCACGCCAGCTGCGCGCGCCGCGGCGACGGGAGCGGCGGTGCCGGGCACCCCGGGGCTCTTGATGACGAGGTCGATTCCGTCGATGGCCTCGGTGAACGGCGCTCGCACCTGGACTCCGGCCGCGACAAGCTCAGGTGCGCTGACCGGCGCCGCGTCGACTGCGATGACGGCGTGGCCAAGCCGCGCCAGAAGGAGCGCCGCGGCACGACCCGATCGGGCCAAACCGACGACCAGCACCCGCTGCGGGCGCTCAGTCACTTGAGGTCGCGGAAAAAGAGCGTGAACCCGGTCGCCGCCAGGAGCGCGGCGATGAGCCAAAAACGCACGATGATCTTGGTTTCGCTCCAGGCGGCCATCTCGAAATGATGGTGGATCGGCGTCATCAGGAACACCCGACGGCGAAACCGCTTGAACACGATGACCTGGACGATGACCGACAGGGCCTCGATGACGAAGATCCCGCCGATCGCGATCAGCAGGATCTCGGTCTTGGTCATGACCGCCATCGACGCAATGGCGCCGCCCAGCGCGTAGGACCCGGTGTCGCCCATAAACACAGCGGCCGGAAACGAGTTGAACCACAGAAACCCCAGACACGCGCCGACGAGCGACGCACAGAAGATGGCCAGGTCACGCTGCCCGAAGATGGGGCTCCCCACGGTCTGGCTGGCCACGAACGCCATGCCGGTGTAGGCGAGCATGGCGATACCGCTGGTGCCCGCCGCCAACCCGTCCAGCCCGTCGGTCAGGTTGACGGCGTTGGCGAACCCGCTGATCACCAAGAATACGATCACGAAGAAGACGTAGGGGCCGACCTCGACGGCCCGATCGACGATCGGCAGATGCAGCGTGGTTTCGAACCCCGTCACCCGGACCGCGACCACGACGAACACAAACGACACGACCGCCAAGAGCAGCATCCGCCACTTGCCGGCGAGACCACCGGATCGGCGGCGCCACACCTTCATCAGGTCGTCCGCCAGCCCGATCAAGCCGCACGCCACGGTGGTGGCCAGCACCAGCATCGCCTGTGTGCTGCGCGTCGAGAGGATCACGAACGGCAGCGCGGTGGCCACAAGGATCAGTACGCCACCCATCGTCGGCGTGCCCTGCTTCTGTGCGTGGGCATCCGGGATCAGCCCCTCACCCCGCACGAACTGCCCGACCTCGTTTCGCCGCAACCACTCGATGAACTTGGGTCCCAGGAACATCAGCAGGGTGGCCGCGCTGATGGCGGCGATCAAGACGCGTTCCATGGCTACGGAGTCGCGATCACCGCGGTGACGCGCTCGAGCGCCATCGACCGCGATCCTTTGAGCAGGACGACGTCCCCGCTTCGCAGGTGCGCGCCGAGGTTCGCAACCGCGTCGTCGACGGTCGCGAAATACACGCCCTCCACACCGGCGGCGCCGTCCAGGTACCCGGCGGCGCGCGTCCCGACCCCGATGAGCAGATCCACGCCCGCAGCGGCGGCCTCCACACCGACCTGGCGGTGATAGTCCGCCTCCTCGGGCCCGAGCTCCATCATGTCCCCCAGCACCGCGACGCGCCGGCCCGCACGTGTGGAGAGGTCGGCGAGCGCAGCGCGCATGGCAATCGGGTTGGCGTTGTAGCAGTCTTCGATCAGCGTCCCACCGACCGCAAGCGAGCGGATGTCGCCCCGCATCGCGGAGAGCGTGACGTCGATGGCGCTGTCCTCGGCGGGGAGCCGATCCAACGCTCGACAGCACTCCAACGCCGCAGCCGCACACTGCAGCTGCCAACCCGTCATCAGGTTCAACTTGAGCTTGAGAGTGGGTTCGGCGCCAAACTCAACAACGTTGACAAGCGGGTCAAGGGTCGTCAAGAGTTCCTGCAAAAGTGGTTCATCCGCGGGGATCACAGCCGTCGATCCTGGCTTGAGCGATGCGATAAGCTCGAACTTGGCGGCCGCGACATTCTGGACTGTGCCCAGTAGCTCCAGGTGGACGGGTCCGATCGATGTGATGCAGCCGACGTCCGGCGGCGCGAGCCGGGCGAGCTCCGCGATCTGCCCC
>JANMDV010000016.1:0-7340 GCA_031376485.1 Actinomycetota bacterium | reverse complement strand
GGTCCACCGTCACCATCCGCGAGCAGGTCCTTCGGGGCGCGGGAGATCGAAGGGCTAGCCGACGGGTTTCAACGCTGACGTGACCTTTACGACTCCGGCGCCATACCGCTCGTCCACCATGCGCTGAAAGCCACCGGTGTCGAGGATGACCTGGATTGTGACGATGCCCCTGGGGGCATCCACGCCTCCGGTGAGCACCCCGGGGGTCTTGATCGGTTTGCCCATCGAGTCGAGTAGCAGCCCGGGCGACAGAAACAGCTCGTCGCGGATCGCCTCGAGTTCCGACTCCGGGCGGCCTCCCTCGGTGACGCAGAGGTTGCCGGGATACAGCGCTCGCAGCTTCGCCTCGTGGCTCACGGCGTTGCGCGCGAACCGGACGTTCAACACCGACCATCGCTCCTGAACGCTGCGGTCGAACCAGAACGCTGATTGGTCTGGGGAGCGAGTGATGTAGTCCAACGCGCCCTTGAGCGCCGAATCGGCGGCGGGCGACAACGGGAGCCAACCGCCCGGGGGCTCGGTGCAGGGCGTGTCGGAAATGACGGGTGGGTCAGCTGCCTCGGCCTGGTCCTCGTCGGTCGGGGCGCGCGGGGGCTCGGTCAGCGTGAACCGGTCGCCGTCGAACGTCCCCACCACCAGGTACTGACCCCATTTCGTCGTACCCGCCGCCGACACCGTTCCCGGGACCGCGTTCCAATCCCACCCGACGATGTCCGGGCCACCGCATTGCGGCGGACGCGACGTGCGGATGGGGCCGACGCAAAGCTGCGGACCGTGCGGAGATCCAAGCCCATCGCTGCCGGGCTGCCGCTCAAGCACAGTGCCAATCGTCTTGTAGACAGGAACGCCCGAACCCGCAGGCGACGGCCCCGACTTGTTCGACACGACGAACAACGTCACCACGACCGCGGCACACACCCCGACGGCCGCCGCGCCGGCGAGGCGGCCGGTCCACACCCGCACCCGCCCACCCGGGCGCGACTGCCCGGTGATCACGTCGTTGAGCGCTCCGCGAACGGCGGAACGAATATCGGCGTCCTCGGGTCCCGACGCGGCGTCGGTTCCGATTGTGCGGGTCACGTCGAGCTCGTTCATACCTCTGCCGTCCTGTCGGTGTTCGGTTCGTCGGCGCCGAGCACAGCAGTGAGACGCGCCCGGGCCCGACTCAGCAGGGACCGGACGGTCCCTGCGGGGACGCCGAGCGCCCCCGCGATCTCGTTGGGCGTCAAATCACACCATGCGTGGAGCAACAACACGTCGCGTTGTCTGCGTGGGAGCGTGTGGATCGCCTTAGCGACGACACGTGCGGCGGCCTGCGCATCGAGCCGTTCATCTGCCCGCTCGGCAGCGTCTTGGGTCCCGGCGTCGCGGTTCGCATAGGCACGCAGCTGGCGGGCCTCGGCGCGCCGATGTTCACGGACGAGGTTCGTCGCGATACCGAGGAGCCACGGCCGGGCACCGTGCCCGCCGGCGACGTAACGCCCGCGATACTCGAACCCGCGGGTGAATGTCTCGGCGACGATCTCACCGGCTGCGTCCACACCGACGCGCCGCCGCACATAGGCGAGGACCCCCGAGAAATGGCGATCGAAGATCTCACCGAAGCGCGCCGGGTCGGCGAGCGAGGCCCCGATGATCTCATCGTCGCCCGGGCCGGGGAGCAGCTCAGTCGCCATCACCCCATTATTCGCATGAACCGCGCGAAGCGTTGCACTGGTGACGAGTCATCGCGCCAGGTGCCGGAGACACCTCGCGAACTCCATGGAGGGCGGAACCCGCAGACTTGGCTCGTGTCGGGTTCTGGACCTGTGATGTATCCCGGCCGTCGGTGGAGGCGCGGGTGCACCCGATGACCATGCGCACCGTCGTGCCAAGGGGCCGGACCGCATCGGTCGGGACGCGTTGATTGCGTCCACCGGTGATGCGCCCGAAAGGCCGCTCCCACGCCTCTTGAGCGCCACTGCCGCGAACGGTTGGTGCGGCACGGGCGACCGCGTGCATGGTCGGTTAACCGCCGAACCGGGCCTGGGGCCCGGTTCGGAGGGGACATGAGATGAGACGGTTCACCGTCTGGTTGAGACGGTGAGGAGGTGCACCTGAGAAGGTGCGCCTTTGCAGGCGGTGTTTCCACCGCCGGGTGGGATGAGGTCCCTCCCGCCGGCCTGACAGGGGGTTGAGTGGCCGGTGGTTGGCGACACCCTCGTTATCGGCCGAGGGCGCCACGAGCGGGAGAGGATTCATTATATTTTGACAGTTTCTTCATAATTCAGAGTGCGTGACCCGGCCACGGGACGCCGTGCCCAGGACAGTAGCCACGGCCGTTTGGACTTGCCGTTTGTCGCTCCGCCATCGACAATCCCAGGATGCTCCGCCGTTACCTCTACCGCAGAAACGACGGGACGCTCCGGCGCGGCCGGCTTGTGGTCCTGCTCGCCCTGACGATCGTCCTGGCGATCTTCGGCACGTCGCTCCTGGTGTTGGCACCGCACGTGTCCGACAGCACGTTCGGTCGGGGCATGTGGGTGATGTTCGTCGTGGTCGCCCTCAAGTTCCCGCTAATCGCAATCTTGTGGTCGTTCATCCGCCGCAACGCGGAATGGCCAGGCCGGCGGATCCAGTGGAGCGAGCGGGAGCTCACCGCAATCCTGGCGCGGTTGGCCCACGAGGCCGAGGTCGCGGGGGCGGACTTCGACGGCGAGGCCAGGCTCACGCATCTGTCACGCGAGGCGTGGCACATCGCCGACCAGGTCTCGGGCGATGCCAAGGTCGACGCGTTGACCGTTGCGCTCGGGATCGACGAGCGCCTGATGATCCGCCGAGCCAGACGGTCCGCGGGATGACGGCCCCGAAACGCCTGCCACCGGGTCCGCACCTGGACCTGTTGATGGAGGCGCTGGATGCCGAAGCCGGCGCGCAACGGGCCCTGCTGGATGGTGACACGCCCACCGCGGCCCATATGTTCGACGCTGCGGCGCGTCGGTACCGGGCGTCCTATGAGTGCGCTCCACCTGCCAGCTACGGGCGTTTGGTCGGGATGCTCAAGGCGGCGATCATCGCGGGCAGCCCGGCCGATGCCGTGGCATTCGCCCGTCAGGCCTTGGCCGATGCGGCTGCAACACCGACTGCCGGCTACGCGATCGCGATCGCCGCGATGGTCGACGGCGACGGCGAGACCGCGCGGCGGGGGGCCGAGCTGATGCGCGGCGGGGACGAGCGGTTTGCCCGCACCGCAGATGCGATCACCGCACTCGTCGACGGCGACGGCGCGGCCTACGAGCAGTCGTGTCGCGCGATCGTTACGGACTTCGAGGAGCGTTCCGAGCATCTGACCGGTGTCGCGATCGCCGACACCGCCGTGGTGCTCGAGATTCTCGCCGCCGATCGCGGGCTGGCATGCCACCCGGTGTCGCCGGTGATGCCAGTGCCCGCCTGATCAGAGGTTCGCGCGGGCAACGAGTTCGGCAGCCCGATGCGGCTGGCCTGCGTTGCGGTACCAGAGCCCGGCGTCGAGGGCGCAGAGCGCCCGCCACGCGTCGATCCGGTCTGCGACGGATGCGTTGGCGTAACCGTCCAATAGCGCCGTGACCACCTGGTGCGGCAGCCCGTTGACCTCGACGAGGTATGCCAGGTCCTCGGCCGGGTCGCCCATGCGCCAGAACTCGAAGTCGATCAAGTGTGGCGTGGGCGTCCACAGGATGTTGGACGCGACCAGATCGCCATGCACAAAGCGAAACGGCTGCGCAGCGCGGCGCTCGTCGATTGCGGGAAGGCTGGCCAGGATGCGCTCGGCCAGCTTCCGGTCGCCTCCCGCCGCCGCGAGCGTGTCGTCGGCACGACGACGCCGATATGACATGAGCGAACGTGCCCGCGACGGCCAGTGGGGGAGCCCGCCTGTGGTGCAACGACGGCCCTCGTGCAACCTGCGCAGCGCCTGGCCCAAGGCCCGCGCGTCGGCCGGGCGCAACGTGTCGAGTCGTCGGTCGGCCCCGTCGATGCGCGCGGAGACGATCACCCCGCGTCCCGCGCGGAGCAGCCTGGGGGAAAGGTCGAGTCCGGCTGCACGCCGCAGTCCCGCCGCCTCGCGCGCGAGCGCGCGGGGGTCTCCGCGCTTCGTGACGGTGTCGCCGGCGACCGTGATGTCGAACCGTCCGCCGCCTGCCGGCGTTCGCGTTGCGTCGGGCACTCGCACGTACCGATCCTCGCATGCCGCGCTGCTACCCTCTCGCGCCATGCACGTACTTCTGCCAGACGGGAGCCGGCTCGACCTGCCCCAGGGCGCGACCGGCCATGATGCCGCCGCCGCGATCGGGCCCGGTCTGGCAAAGGCCGCGGTCGCGACGAAGGTCGCAGGAGAGATCCGGGACCTCGCCCGCCCGCTCGCCGACGGCGACGCGATCCAGATCATCACGAGCAAGAGTGGCGACGATTACCTTGCGGTGATGCGCCACTCCGCGGCGCACGTCATGGCCGAGGCCGTGATGTCCATCGTGCCCGGGGCAAAGTTCGGGTTCGGCCCCGCCATCGACGACGGCTTCTACTACGACTTCGAGCTGCCGCGGCCGCTGACCGAGGCGGACTTTCCGGCCATCGAGGCCGAGATCAACCGCATCATCAAATCCAAGGCCCCCTACCAGCGCACGGTCATGTCGATGCCCGACGCGCGCGCGTACTTCGCCGACCGCGATCAGCCGTACAAGGTCGATCAGGTCGACGAGCTGGAGCGGCTCGGCGAGACCGAGGTGTCGATCTACCGCCAGCGTGAGTTCACCGACCTGTGCCGCGGACCGCACCTGGCCGACACAGGCCGTATCGGGCCCGTCAAGCTGCTGTCAGTCGCAGGCGCCTACTGGCGCGGCAGCGAGAAGAACCAGATGCTGACGCGCGTCTATGCCACGGCGTTCACCAATCGCACCGAGCTGGACGCCCATCTGGAACGCCTGGAAGAGGCCCGCAAGCGCGACCACCGGCGGGTCGGTCGGGACCTCGACCTGTTCCACTTCGACGACGCCGGCCCCGGGTTCCCGTTCTTCCTGCCCAAAGGCATGGTCGTCGTCAACCAGATCCAACGGGTGATCCGCGAGGAACTCGCCGCAATGGGCTACGACGAGATTCGCACGCCGACGATCCTGTCCGAGGATCTGTGGCACAAGAGCGGCCACTGGGACCACTACAAAGAGAACATGTACTTCACCGAGGTGGACGACCAGGGCTTCGCGGTCAAGCCGATGAACTGCCCGGGCGCGTGTCTGGTCTTCCGTAGCCGCCGGCGAAGCTACCGCGACCTGCCGTTACGCCTGGCCGAGTTCGGCCACGTCCACCGGCACGAGTTGTCGGGCGTGCTGCACGGCCTATTTCGCGTGCGGGCGTTCACCCAGGACGACGCGCACGTGTTCTGCCGCGTCGACCAGGTCCAGGACGAGGTGCGGGCGATCCTTGACCTGACCGATCGGTTCTATGCACGTTTCGGGTTTGACGACGTTCGGCTCAAGCTGTCGACCCGACCCGAGAAGGCCGCAGGGACGACCGAGATGTGGGACGCCGGCGAGGCAGCCCTACGCGACGCCCTGGGTGATCGGGAGTACATGGTCAACGAGGGCGACGGCGCGTTCTACGGACCCAAGATCGACTTCCACGTGACCGACGTCATGGGCCGCGCATGGCAGCTCGGCACCTGCCAGCTCGACTTCTACATGCCCCTGCAGTTCGATCTGTCGTACACCTCGCCAGACGACGTCGACGAGCGGCCGGTCATCCTGCACCGAGCCATCAGCGGCTCGATCGAGCGGTTTTTGGGCATCCTCATCGAGAACACCGGGGGGGACTTTCCGGTGTGGCTCGCGCCGGTGCAGGCGCGGGTCGTGCCGATCTCCGATCGCCACCATGACGCGGCCGAGGCCACGCGCGCGCAGCTTGTGCAGTCTGGTGTGCGGGTCGAGACCGACGTCAGGGCGGAGTCGGTCGGCAAGCGGATCCGCGACGGCGAGCTCGCCAAGGTCCCCTACCTGCTCGTCATCGGCGATCGCGAGGCCGAAGCGGGGCAGGTGTCGGTGCGCGCCCGGCACGGTGAGGACGTCGGCACCATGGGCGTCGGAGATTTCGCTGCTCGGGTCACGGCTGAATCGACCTGACCAGCCCTCCCGCGGGGTATCGGCGGGTCTGTGTGACCGCTGCCGTCACCAACAGGTCGTGGTGACCAAGCGGTCAAGGTTTTCGATGTGCTTGCTGTCCAAGACCGACGCACGGTTTGCCAAGTACCCGCCCGTGCCCGTGCGGCGGTGCGCGGGGTTCGCCCCGAGGGGTGGCGCCGGGCCCGACTGACGCTACCCGCAGGATCTGCGATCCTTCGCGACGTGAACCGTCGGCTGGTCGCAATCCGAAACTTCCTGATCCTCGCGGCGGTCGCCTCTCTGGGCCTCGTGTGGGGCGAGGGCCTGGGCGCCAGTGCGAATGCGCTCAACCAGATCTTCCTCGTGTTTTTCCTGGCGGCGCTCGTGCTGATCGGCTACCGCTACTTCCGTGAGAACAGCCTCAAGTGGCTCGTCATCACGCCGCTGCTCCGGGGCATCGTCATCGCGTGCGCCGTCGGCATCGTGTTCCTCGTGGTGGCGGGGCCATTCGTGCTCGCCGACACGATCTCGACCGCCGGGGTGTGGGCACTGATCGCGGCACTCGGCGTGGTGATCGTCTGGATCGTCTACCGGAGCCGCCGCTACTAAGTTTTTTCAACGCGGCATTCACCACGGCTCTTGGTCGGCCCTGTTGAGTCGCGACGCTTTGAACGGCGATTCCATCCGGAGGTGTGGCGGCAGTTGACACATTCTGTGTCTGGATTGGCACAGTTTCGCGCGCCACCTGTGACACCTGTCTCCCTACCGTGAGGTCATGCGATGGGAACGGCAACGGGGGCAGGCGGCGGTCGAGATGGTTGGGGTCGCCATTGCCCTCGGGTTCCTGACGCTCGTCGGGTGGCAGGCGGTCGTCGCGGCGTACGCGTGGCAGACCGCCCAGAGTGCCGCTCATACCGCGGCGCGGGCGGGGTCGGTTGGAGCACCGGTGGAGCGGGCGGCGCTGGCCGTGTTGCCCCGCGACCTCGCCACGCGCGCCACGGTTTCGATGGTCACAGAGCCCACGGGCCGCATTAGGGTCCGCGTGCGCGTGCCGATCCCCATGGTGATGTCGGGGCGTGGCACGATCGGCACGGTCGTCGGTGACGCGGCAGTGACGCCATGAAACGCCGACGCTGTCGGGGTCAGGCCAGCATCGAGGCGATCGCGCTGGTGCCCGCGATGGTGTTGGTCGTGCTGATGGGATGGCAACTGGCAGTCCTCGTGCGCGGCGCG
>JANMDV010000003.1:0-7691 GCA_031376485.1 Actinomycetota bacterium | reverse complement strand
CAAAGGCCAGGCCTACTTCGAAGGCTCGACGACCGATGCCACCGTGCGGGACCTCGACCACGAGCTGTTGAACGAATATGCAACCGCTCTCGGTTCGACCGACCCGACCCGTCTCATGCATTCGAGAACCCTCGTCACACCTGACGGCCGGCTCACCGTCGCCGGGGTTCTGCTCTTCGGAGAGCACCCGCAGTCACGCTACCCCGAGGCCTCGCTCCGAGTGCTTCGCTACCGCGGAACCGAGCGAGGGACGGGGTCGCGCCAGATGATCCTCAGCGACGTCAGGTACGACGGGCCGATCCCCAGGATGCTCCGCGAAGCCGCCCAAGAGGTCGAGCGGATCGCGCCCGCGAGAACGGCGCTTCGCCCCGACGGGCGGTTTGGGCCGGTCGGCCTCGTACCGCAGGACGCCTGGCTGGAGGGTATGGTCAACGCGGTCGTCCACCGGTCATACAGCTTCATGGGAGACCATATCCGGGTCGAGGTGTTCGACGATCGCATCGAGATCCACAGCCCCGGTCGATTCCCGGGGATCAGCGATCCGTCCAATCCGCTGGCGATCAACCGGTTCGCACGCAACCCACGCATTGCCCGCGTCTGCGCCGACCTTCACTTCGGGCAGGAGCTCGGAGAAGGCATCAAGCGCATGTTTGAGGAAATGCGACTGGCCGGTCTCGCGGATCCCGAGTACCACCAGACCTCGGGGAGCGTCCGGCTGACGTTGCTCACCGAAGCTGTTGACCGTGAACTCGAGAACCGGCTGCCCGAAGGATCGCGCGAGCTGCTCCGCGCGATACGCGCCGTCACCCATGCGAGTACCGGCGATATCACGCGGACCATTGGGATCTCGCGTCCCGTCGCCATCCGCCGGTTGAAGGCACTACGCGATGAAGGGGTGATCGACTGGGTCGGCGCGAGCCCCAAGGATCCGCGTGCATACTGGCGGCTCCGAAGCTGAGTGACGCCGAGCTGTTTCGAGCCTGGCATTGCCCTCACCGGGATTCCCTCTTCGGGACCGAGCGACGAGACGTAGAAGGCCACACGGCACTGGTAGAGGTGGCCGGGGCCCCAGGCCCAGGCGGGTTGCTCCAAACTTCTCTCAACGAGCTAGAACCCTCAAGAACCCTTATCACCACTGGGTTGTGTGAATCTACTTACATCTACTCTAAACGGGAGGGCATCTCTTCGATCGAAACGGCCGGGTCGCCGGCGTGGTTTACGCAATCGAGCGGGAGACTGGGCTTGGACTCGCGATCCCGATGGACACGGTCAACGCGCTGATCGACGACGCAGGTTTCGAGGCGGTCCCGGCCTGCGGTGAGGAGTGAGCACACCGCTCGACGCGTGAAAGTCTTGTCGCCCTGGGCAAACTCGGACCCAGCACACTCGGCACCGCGCGTGCGCCATTCCGTTTACATGACAATCCGCCGAGTTGCGCCAGCTCATCCAGCCGGTAATACTCTCTCCGGTAATACCGCTTGAAAGGAAACACGCTCATGCGGGTCACAACGAAGGGGCAGGTTACGATCCCGCTCGAGGTTCGGCAGGCGCTGGGAATCGTTCCAGGTACCGAACTCAACTTCCGGGTCCGTGGCACACGGATCGAGGTCGAGAAAACCGAGGGTGCGGGACGGGGCGCCGAGGTCGTGCGACGCCTCCGCGCGGCCCCGGGCTGGAGCGGTATGAGCACTGACGACCTGCTCGCGCTCACCAGGAAACCGCCGAAGTGACGGCACCGGCCGATGCGGGCACGCTGGTCGACACCAATGTCTTGATCGACGTCATCACCGATGATCCGCGATGGGGCGCCTGGTCTTCGACTGCCCTCTCCGAGGCGGCTGACATCGGGGAACTCGCCATCAACCCCATCATCTACGCGGAACTCGCGGCGGGCTTCGCACGTATCGAAGACTTGGACGGCGCGGTGCCCACGGAGACCTACCGGCGGGTCGACCTTCCCTGGCCCGCCGCTTTCCTGGCCAGCCGCGCCTTCGTCCAACACCTCAAGCGACGAGGGCGCGGTGGCCGGACGCCCCTGCCGGACTTTCTCATCGGCGCCCATGCGGCGGTGTCCGGTATGCGTCTCCTCACCCGGGATCCACGGCCCTACCGGTCGGATTTCCCGTCGGTCAGGCTTCTCTGCCCGTGATCACGCACGACGGTGTCCGTCACGCGGCCGAGTGTCACATGGATTGACACACCTCGTGCGCGAGCTGGCACAGAGCCGTGACACACGTGTGACACCTCGGCTCCTGCGCGCGGGTTCATGCACGTTCGATGGACGAGCGAGAGCGAGGTAACCTGTTGGCGATGGCAGTGGAGTCCCCCACCGCACCCGAGACCCGTCGCTTCACCTCGGACGAGGTGTGGCGCATGGTCGACCTCGGGATCATCAGCGAGGACGAGCGACTCGAGCTCATCGACGGGCAGCTCCTGATCGTGAGTCCTCAGGGGTGGTCGCACGAGCGGTCCATCGGACACTTCACCCGGATCATGAGCCTGGCATACGGCGAGCGCTATACCGTGCGTGTGCAGACGTCCGTCGGCGGGTTGCGCGACCACATCCCCGAACCGGACGTCGCGGTCGGCCTGACCGACGGTCCCTGGGATGCGGAGCGTCGCCACCCGCGCGGCGACGAGCTGCTGGTCCTGGTCGAGGTCGTCGTCACCAACCACTGGCTCGCGCGACGCAAGATCGCGATCTATGCCGAGGCCGGGGCGCCCATCTACTGGATCGTCGACGTCCCGCGGCGCCAGGTGACCGTCCACGAGGGGCCCCGCCCGGACGGAACATGGGAACGGGGCACGGTCATTCCCGAGAGCGGGAATCTCGTGCTTCCGGAGCTCGGCACCACGCTCGGAGTCGCGAAGATCCTGCCCGCGGCGTAGCCACCGGCTCGGGCCGACGCCCGGATCCTCCTCTTTGAGGATGAAGTGTCACATCAATTGGCACACATCGGGGGCAGGTTGGCACAGAGTCGTGACACACCTGTGACACCTCGCCGTCTACGCTCGGCGTCATGCAATTCGACCACGTAACGGGAGCGAGGTAGCCTTGTGGGGATGGCTCTCGAGTCCCCCACCGAGGTGCAGACGCGCCGGTTCACGGCGGCCGAGGTCCTGCAGATGGTCGACGCCGGGATCCTCCACGACGACGAGCCGATCGAGCTTATCGACGGACAACTGCTCATCGTGAGCCCCCCAGGGTGGCCACACGCAAGCTCGATCGGGCACTTCAACCGGATCATGAGCCTGGCGTACGGGGAGCACTGGACCGTTCGTGTGCAGATGCCGCTCGGCGGGTTGCGTGACCACATCCCCGAACCGGATGTCGCGGTCGGCCTGACCGACGGCCCCTGGGATGCGGAGCGTCGCCACCCGCGCGGCGACGAGCTGCTGGTCCTGATCGAGGTCGTCGTCACCAACCACTGGCTCGCGCGACGCAAGGTCGCGATCTACGCCGAGGCCGGGGCGCCCATCTACTGGATCGTCGACGTCCCGCGCCGCCAAGTGACCGTCCACGAGGGGCCACGGCCGGACGGCACCTGGGAGCGGATCACCGTCGTGCCTGAGGCGGCGGAACTCCAGCTTCCGGGACTCGGCACCGTGCTGCCGGTCGCGAAGATCCTTCCCGCCGCGTAGCGGCCGCCGGGCCCGCCCGTCGGAGCGAATGTCACAGCAATTGGCACACATCGTGTGCGAATTGGCACAGAGTCGTGACACACCTGTAACACCTTGCCGTCTACGCTCGGCGTCGTGCAATTCGACGACCGAGCGAGAGCGGGGTAGCCTTGTAGGGATGGCACTCCAGGCTCCTACCGAGGTGCGGACGCGCCGGTTTACGGCGGACGAGGTATGGCGCATGGTCGACGTCGGGGTCATCGATGGGAACGAGCGGCTTGAGCTCATCGACGGTGAGATCTGCCTGGTGAGCCCGTCCGGTTGGGATCACGCACAGGTCGTTGAGGAACTCGGCGCGCGCCTGGGACGGCTCTACGGCGTGGACTACATCATCCGGATGCAGACCACGGTCGGCGGCTCCGCGTACTACCTCCCCGAGCCCGACATCGCAGTGCGACCGGTAGAAGGTCCGTGGCGACATGAGCGCCGCCATCCGCGCGTCGAGGAGATGCTGCTGGTGGTCGAGGTCTCTGCGACGAGCCAGTACCTGGACCGCCGCAAGATCCCGCTCTACGCAGAAGCCGGAGCGCCCGTCTACTGGATCGTGGACATCCCCTCCCGAAGTGTCACTGTCCACGAGGGTCCACGACCCGACGGCACCTGGGAGCAGATCCATCAGGTCGCAGAGTCGGGTGAGCTGTCGGTCCCGGGCCTCGACGCACGGGTGCCGGTCAAGGAACTCTTCCCCACGGAAGGATAGTTCCGAGCATCGTTGGGTCTGCCGCTCGGCCGGGCGAGCTTCAACGGGCGTGGCGCCCTGGGCGCACCCCGCGGCAAGGGGCGCACCCAAAGGAGCCCTCCGCGTTAGTTGGAGCCCAGAGGGCCCTCGCCGCCGGGGTAGCAGAACGAGGCGTTGGGCGAGTAGAAGCCCCACGTCACCTCGAGCGGGTCGGCCGGACGCAGTGCGTACACGGGGTGGCTCGAGTCGAGGAACTCGAGGCTCAGCACCTCCCATGGCTGCACGATCGGTGCGACGAACGGATACAGCCCGCTCGTCAGCGCACCGTCGATGTCCGTGATGTAGCGAAGCTGGCCGCGACCGACAACGGCGATCTCGTCACCCACCCGCGCAGTTGTCTTGATGACTGGCACGCCGTCGGCCAGCGTAGTCGCCGTCAGTATGCCGTCGGTGATCTCGAGCGTCGTCGACCCGGGTCCGGCCGGCACGCCGCGCGCTGCGGCGTACTCGCACATTTCCTCGTTGGAGTTGAAGTAGTGGGTCCACCAACGGCCCGGCACCGCGTCGTCGGGCGTGTTCTGGCCGGCGAGGTCCGCGCCGGCATACGTCAGCGAATACGGCTCGAAACCCGACGTCTGGTCAGCCGAATCGACGACGTACTGGTTGATGAAGCATTGTGCGTTCTCGGCCACGTCGAGCTGCGACGGGACGAGCGCGCGCACCGCGGCGGGGTCTGCGGGAACCCACGTGAAGTACAGCATCCGGCTGTTGGTGACCAACTGCGGCGCGTGAAGACGAGGCATTCAGGACTCCTGGTTCGATTGAGTGAGACGATCCTAGCCCTCTCGGACTCCTGACCGGTCAGCGCCTGGGATATCTCCGTGACCGGGTAGGCTCCGGCCATGTCCCCCCGTCATGTGTTTGGCATCGTGCTCGCAGGTGGTGAAGGCAAACGCCTGATGCCGTTGACCGAAGACCGGGCCAAACCGGCGGTTCCGTTCGGCGGCAACTACCGGCTGGTGGACTTCGCGCTCTCGAACTTGGTCAACGCCGGGTATCTGCGCATCGCCGTGCTGACTCAGTACAAGAGCCACAGCCTTGACCGCCACGTCAGCACCACCTGGCGTATGTCGTCGCTCCTTGGCAACTACGTGACGCCGGTCCCGGCGCAGATGCGGCGCGGTCCCCACTGGTTTGCCGGCTCGGCCGACGCGATCTACCAGAACCTCAACCTGATCTACGATGAGCGGCCTGACCACATCGTCGTGCTCGGCGCCGACCATATCTACCGCATGGACCCACGCCAGGTCGTCGACCAGCACATCGCAAGTGGCGCGGGCGTGACGGTCGTTGGCATGCGCGTGCCGATCGAGGAGGCCAGCCGCTGCGGGGTGATCGACAAGGCCTCCGACAGCAGCGGCATCGTGGCGTTCCGCGAGAAGCCCGCCACGGCAGAAGGACTGCCGGGCGCACCACATCAGATCCTGGCCAGCATGGGCAACTACGTGTTCACCACCGAGGCACTGATCGATGCCGTCACGGCCGACGCACAGGACCCCACCTCGCGCCATGACCTGGGCGGCAACATCATCCCGTTGCTCACCGCGAGTGGGGACGCTCACGTCTATGACTTCAACGACAACGAGGTGCCGGGTCTGCGCCGGTCCGCGGACAGCGGTCGGTACTGGCGCGACGTGGGGACCCTGGACGCCTACTACGACGCCCACATGGACCTGATCGCAGTCATCCCGGCGTTCAACCTCTACAACATGGAGTGGCCGATCTTGACGATGCCCGAGCCGCTCCCGCCGGCGAAGTTCGTGTTCGCCGACCAGGATCGGATGGGCGTCGCGACAGACTCCCTGGTGTGTGCCGGGGTGATCGTCTCCGGCGGGCAGGTGCACCACTCAATTCTCTCGCCGGGCGTGCGCGTGCTTGAGCGGGCGCTGGTGACCGACTCGGTCCTGATGCACGACGTCATCGTCGGCCCCGGTGCCGTCGTGCGCAGGGCCATCATCGACAAGGGCGTCCAGATCGAGGCGGGCGCGCAGGTCGGGGTCGACCCGGACGCCGATCGCGCACGCTTTGTCGTGTCCGACGCGGGCATCGTCGTCATCGGCAAGGGTCAGCGCGTCACGGCCGCGTGAGGATCGCTGTCCTGACACGCGAGTACCCGCCCGAGGTCTATGGCGGGGCGGGCGTCCACGTCGAGTATCTGACGCGAGAGCTCGCCAGGCTCGCCCGAGTCGATGTCCACTGTTGGGGGGCGCCGCGGGAGCCGTCACTCGACGGCCCGACCGTGCACGCCTACGGCGCGTGGGACGTGCTGGCCGGCGAGGCGCTGCATATGCCTGCGCTGCAGGCCGTCTCGATCGACCTCGCGATGACCGCCGCGGTCGATGGCGCAGACATCGCCCACAGCCACACCTGGTACGCAAACATGGCCGGACATCTTGCCAAGCTGACCTACGGCATCCCCCATGTCGCCACAGTCCACAGCCTGGAGCCGCTTCGCCCGTGGAAGGCCGACCAACTGGGCGGTGGCTACGCCGTGTCGAGCTGGTGCGAGAAGACATCGCTCGAGGCCGCCGACCACGTCATCGCCGTCTCACGCGAACACCGCGGCGACCTGCTCTCGTGCTACCCGACCATCGATCCCGAGCGGGTCAGCGTCATCTACAACGGCATCGATGCGGCGGCGTACCGCTCCGATCCCACGACCGATGCCCTGGAGCGCCACGGCATCGACCCGTCACGCCCTTCGGTCGTGTTCGTGGGACGGATCACCCGGCAGAAGGGTCTGGCGCACCTTCTGGACGCCGCTCCGGCGATCGATCCCGAGGCACAGCTCGTACTGTGCGCCGGGGCGCCCGACACCCCGCAGATCGCGGCCGAGATCACGGCGACCGTGGACCGGGTCCGGGCCGAACGCGGCAACGTGGTGTGGGTGCAGCAGATGCTCTCCAAGGCCGAGATCGCGCAGATCCTGAGCCACGCATCGGTGTTCGTCTGCCCGTCGATCTACGAGCCGCTCGGCATCGTCAACCTCGAGGCCATGGCGTGCGAGGCGCCCGTGGTCGCGACCGCCACCGGCGGCATTCCCGAGGTCGTCGAAGACGGCGTGACCGGACTGCTCGTGCCGTTCGAGCCGGTTGCCGACGCTTCGCGCGCACCAGCAGATCCCGCTCGATTCGCCGCCGACATCGCGAGCCGCGTCAACGAACTGCTGGCGGACCCCACCCGCGCACGCGCAATGGGTCAGGCCGGCCGAGCCCGCGCCGTCGCGCATTTCGACTGGGCCGCCGTCGCGACCCAGACGATGAATGTGTAC
>JANMDV010000275.1:0-20196 GCA_031376485.1 Actinomycetota bacterium | reverse complement strand
CTGGGCATGCCGCTCGGGCTCTTCCTCGCCGGACTCGTCACCGTCGCGCTCAGGGACGAGGGGCTCACGTTCTCGCTCCCGGGCTCCACGCTTGTCGTGTTCGCGCTCGTCGCTGTCGCGGCGGGCATCCTCGCCGCGATTTTGCCCGCGCGGCGGGCGTCCCGGCTGAACATGCTTGAGGCGCTCCAATACGAGTAGTGAGCCCGCCGCGCCTCTACGAACCCAACCGCCCGCGAGGGCGGAAGGAGGCTCCCATGAGCCAGAGGAAGACTCGTCGTACATGCGTCGGGCTGAACGGCCTGGTCAACGCCGCGTCCTGGCCGCTTCGCCGGATTCAGACAGGAGCGGCACGCAGATCATATGGGCACTCCCTACGTCGTCGAAACATCCGGACTGACGAAGCCCTTCGGCGAGCGGGTTGCCATCGACGGCCTGTTCTGGGGAAGCCTCGCCGCCGCTCGCGGTGGCGTTCGTGACGACGGTTCCGGTCAACCGACATATGATCGCCCGTGGGAGCGGCCACGCCGTCGTCCATCAGCACCACTGATCAATGTGACTTGTCGCACCGAACCCGTGGACTCGGTGCGGATCGTCGCGGAGCTGACGGAATCCGAACCCGGTGGATCTCTCAGCGGCGGCTGACCAGGCGGTCGAGGGCGCTCATCAGCTCCCGATGCTTCTCGTCCTGGTTGGAGGGCTCCGCACCGAGGACGCAGTGGCGAACGTGCTCGTCGACCAAGACGAGCGCGACCTTGTCGAGCGCGGGCTGCGCCGCACTGATCTGCTGGAGCACGTCGATGCAGTAGCGCTCGTCGGAGACCATGCCTGCGATCCCGCGCAGCCTCGTGGCGACGGTTTGCAGCCGCCAAACGGTGCAGTGGTTTCTGCGTGGTCCCTACCCCGACCCGCAGGAGCTGCAGGCACAGCTCATCCTTGACGAGATCGCCCCGGTCGCTCGCCTGTTCAGAATCGCGTTCGGAAGCTCGGACTCAAGACTCCTCGGCGACTCCGGCTGCTCGCTTCGAGCGCGAGCCGTCCGATGCGGCGGGGGTTTCTGTTGTTGCCGGCGAAGACCACCTTGATCTCGGCCACGCCCGAGGCATCGATGACTGCGGAGAGCCGACGCGCGGTGACGCGCGTCGCCCGTCTGCCGCCGATCCGGCTCGTGAGGTGATCCAGGACGCGCGGCGAACCGCGATGATCCAGCACCCGGACGACGAGGAGCGCACCGGGCGTCACCTTGACCCGCATCCTGACGGTCACAACCCCATTCGCGGCCTGCGTCACCTTCGAGGAGCCGAGCTGCTTGATGGTCGGCGGCGTGAGATCTGGATCGAGGATCGAATTCGGTATTGGCGCAACAGGCGCGGTGAGATCGGACATGGCCGTCGTCACGCCTGCCGCGTTCGTGGCCGTGACGACAACCCGGAGCCGCTCGCCCACCTGGGCGGGTTGCGGCACGAACGCAGATCCAGTGACACCCGCAATGTCGGCACACGTCGTCCCGGACACGTCGCACGCCTGCCAACCGATCGTCGCACCGTCCAGGTCGGTCCATGAGCCGGTCGTGGCCTGCAACTGCACCCCGACACGAGAAATGCCCGATATCGTCGGCGGCGAGACTGACGTCGGAGGTGGCGGGACCACGACCGAGGTGAGCGCAGATTCGGCCAGCGTCGATCCCTTGTTGTTCGTGGCGGTCACGCGCAGCCGAACCCGGTGCCCGACGTCGGACTGGACGAGCACCAGATTCGCTCCATTCGCTCCGACGATATCGCTGCAGGCCGACGTGACCGCGTCGCATCGCTGCCACTGGAACGCCACTGGTTGGCCGGTCAGGTACCGCCATTCGCTCGCACCGCCGAGCGTGCGCTCGCGTCTCGCCTCTCCTGTGACGATCGGTGGGCCGGTGCTCTGGGGAACGAGCGGGGCGGCCGGGTCCGAGGGTGTACTCGCCCCAGCGGAATGCGCCGCCGTGACGGTGAACGTGAAGTCCCCGCCCGGCGTGAGGCCGGCGATCGTCGTGCTCGTCGAAGCGCCCGGAAGCACCGTGGCACTGCCCGTGACGCCACCTTGGAGGGTGCGGACGGCATAGCCGGTGATCGGCCGGCCGCCGTTGGGGGGTGCAGTCCACGTCACGGTGACCGTCTGTGGGTCCTGCAGGACCGCGTCCACGCTGAGCGGCGTCGATGGAGGGTTCTGATTGAGCCCGGCGGGCCCGAAGATGAAGCTGCGGTACGCGTCAAGGCGGGTGTACACGCCGGAAACGTTCGGCGCCGCGCACCCGATACCCCAGCTGGTGAGCCCGGCGAGGGTGCGTACGAGCCCGTCCCTGACCGTCAGCGGCCCGCCGCTGTCGCCCTGACAGGTGTCGACACCGCCGGCGAGCACTCCGGCGCACAGCATCGACGTAGCCGAGAAGTCAGGCGCCATCCCGTCCACCATGAGCGCATTACAGGTCGAATCGGAGATGACCGAGATCGACGCGTTCTGAAGCGCGTTGACGAAGACGTTCGCGGTTGAGCTGGTGTTGCCCCACCCGGCCACCTCCGCGGGGCTCGCGGCATCCCACAGGTCGGGCCGAAGCGGCGAGACCAGGTCCATCACGGCGACCGTCGGGCCCAACACGGCCGGGCTCACCAAGCGCAGAAGCGCGGCGTCGTTGACGAACTGGCCATCGACGTACCCCGGATGCCGCACAATCTGGGAGATCGTGTGGCGTTGGCCCACGTCTGCAGCCAGATCGGTCACACCCAGCACCGCGTCGAACGACGTCTCCGGAACGACCATGCCAGCGGGGTCGGTGATGCAGTGGGCGGCGGTCAGCACCCACTCGGGATCGATGAGGGTTCCACCGCAGAACTGCCCTGCCGACGGCGTCTGACCTGCCGTGACGAGGGCGGCCATCGACGGCCACGACCCCGACGGCGCAGCAGCGCCGCCAACGACACGAGCGCCCGCGTCGGCACCGGGAACGGAGATCGCCCCGACTGCCGCAAGCGTTGCGACGACCCCGGCAACCACCCATTGGAACATACGTGTTCTCATCACACCGACACGATAAGTGACGCAGAGACAAATATCAAAAACCTATTGATCGTCCCGACCATGGGCCGGGTGAAGCCTGTCCTGAGCCACGTCGCTCCGGACGAGCCGTCCGCGGTCAGAGACGGGCGCGAAACCCTCTGCGAAGGGTCGCGCGCTCACCTGTCGAGTCGGTCGCCACGAGCGAGAGCTTTGCCGCATGCAGGGGACCAAATGGGGCGCCGTCGAGCACGACGGTGACGTTGACGAGGCCGGTGGCCGGGGCGATCGCCTTCAGCGTCGTCGGTCCGCGCCCACCAGCGACCGTGGCGTTGACACGACTCTGACCACGCATGAGCCGCCGAGCCGCGCCACGGTGATCGAGCACCTGGATCGCGACCTGGGCGCCGGGCTCCACCCGCACGCCGATGATCACCGCCAACCTCCCCGTGCGCGTCTGGGTGACCCGCTGCGCCGTGCGCACGCCGATCGTGAACGCACCGCGGACGATCGGCGTTGCCTGTGACGTGACCTGTCCGACGCCACCTGCGTTGGACGCGGCCGCGCGGACGCGCATCCGCCGGCCAACGTGATCAAGCGACGGTATGAACGTCGGGCCTACCGCACCGGCGATGTCCATGCATGACAGACCCGACAGATCACACGACTGCCAGGTCAGGGTGATGTCGGACGGCTCGGACCACGACCCGGACGATGCCTGCGAGGGGCGTCCAACGCGCGTGGTCCCCGTAATCGCAGGCTCTCCGATCGCCTGGGCGACGGGTGGGACGACCACAGACGTCAACGCCGACCTGGCAATGGTCGAGCCAACGGCATTCGTCGCGGTCACCCGGACGCGCAGACGCGCGCCGACCTCCGTCACGCTCAACTGAAGGCCCGACGATGTCGCGCCGACGACGTCTTGACAGCTCACCCCGGACTGATCGCACCGCTCCCAGGCGACCGTCGTCGTCCCGAGGGACGTCCAGGATCCGATCGTGGCGGTCACGACCTCACCGCGACGCAGGGCCCCGGTAACCGTGGGCGCCACGGTGTTGACGGGCACGGACATTGTCGGGATGACGCCTGCGGTCGGAGCTGATGGCGGGCTCAGGCCGACCGCATTCGCAGCCAGCACGGTAAACCTGTACGTGTCGCCCGGAGTCAGGCCGGTGACGGTCGTCTGCGTGGCGCTGCCCGGCACGGTCACGAGCGGTCCCGAGACCCCGTTCTGGATGACCCGGACTCCATAGGTCTGGATGGCGCGACCGCCGTCGGACGCAGGGGCCTGCCACGAGACGGTCGCCGAAGGGCCAAACGCCGCAGCGACGACACCGGAGGGCATGCCAGGCACGGTCGCGTTGAGGCCGGATATACCGAAGATGAAGCCGCGGAGTGCGTCGAGTCGCGTATACACGTCGACGCCCGGCCGGTTCGCAAACGAGCACAGGACACCCCAGCTGACTGCCCCGACCAGGAATCGCGTGGCGCCATCGCGGACGGTGAGCGGGCCACCGCTGTCGCCCTGGCAGAAGCCGATCGGTGAGCCGGGCGCGCCTGCGCACACCATCGAATCCGGCTGGAACGTGAAAGGGACACTGCCGCCGAACAACGATGCGCACGTCGCGTCCGCGACCATCGCGATCGACGCCTGCTGCAGGTCAACTGCAAAGGGTCCAGCACCGGTGTCGCCCCAACCTGACACCTCGGCGGGGCTGCCGGGATCCCACAGCTCGGGACGCAACGGCGAGACCAGCTCCATGGCGGCAACGCTTGGACCGAACACCACGGGCGTCGCGAGGCGAAGCAACGCGACGTCGTTGACGAGCGTGACGTTGCTGGAGACGGGATGGCGGACGATTTGGGAGACGTCACGCCGCTGACCGGGGTCGTCGGCCAGGCTCGTGACCCCGATCGCCACGTCGACCTCTGCCGGGTCGTCGCGCGTCGGCAGGGCTACACAGTGGGCTGCGGTCAGCACCCATTCGGACGCGATGAGCGTTCCACCACAGAACGCGTTGAGGTAGTCGGGGTCGGTCCCCGGCACCAACGCGACGATCGACGGCCATGAGCTTGGTGCAGAGGTCGTCCCGCCGGCGATCAGCAGCCGCGCATGCGCCGCGCCGACGGGGCCGAGCAGCAGGGCGATCACCATCGCCACGCCGAAGCCCGCCGTCATTCCGAACTTCCTTGTCCTCATCCTGCAAAATCTACATTATTTGGTTAACAACCATAAGTTATTGGTCGTTTTATGACTTCGCGTCCAGCCATGTCTCGCCCACACCGAGGTCGACCTCGAGGGGCGGGTCGAGGGAGTACGCGCCGATCATCGCGTCGCGCACGATCGCCGAGACCTGCCTGACCTCATCCGCCGGAACCTCGACCAAGAGTTCGTCGTGGATCTGGAGGACCATGCGCGCGCGCAGGCCCGCATCCGTGATCGCAGTGTGCGCGCGCACCATCGCGACCTTGATGATGTCGGCAGCCGAGCCTTGGATGACGGTGTTGACGGCCAGACGCTCGCCCAGGTTGCGCTGCTGGACAGTCCGACCGAGGAGCTCCGGGATCGGGCGGCGACGGCCCAGAAGCGTGGTCACGTAGCCGTCTTGGGCGGCCGCCGCGATGGTCGCGTCGATGAAGCTCCGCACCCGCGGGTACCGGGACAGGTAGGTGTCGATGTACGCCTGGGCCTCCTCGCGGTCGATGCCGAGTTGCTCCGAGAGCCCGAACGCGCTGATTCCGTAGACGATGCCGAAGTTGACGGCCTTGGCGCGGTCGCGGGTCTGCCGGTCGACGTCGGCCGGGTCCATGCCGAAGACCTCGGCGGCGGTCGCGCGGTGGACGTCCTCGCCGGCGCGGAAGGCATCGGCCAGCGTGGGCTCGCCGGAACAATGTGCCAGGATCCGAAGCTCCACCTGGCTGTAGTCGAAGCTCGCCAGCTTGCAGCCCTCACGTGCGATGAACGCGCCACGGATCTCCCGGCCGATAGCGGTTCGCACCGGAATGTTCTGCAGGTTGGGGTTGACAGACGAGAGGCGACCGGTCTCGGCCACGGTCTGGTTGAACGTGGTGTGCAGTCGATTCTCGGCATCGACGAGGAGCGGCAGTGCAGACAGGTACGTGCCATCCAGCTTGGTCAGTTCGCGGTACTCGCCGATCAGCGCGATGATCGGGTGGCGACCCTCCAACAGACGCAAGACGCGCCGATCGGTCGAGAACCCGGTCTTGCCTTTGCGGAACGTCGGCAGCCCGAGCGTCTCGAACAACACGTGGCCGAGCTGCTTGGGCGAGTCGATGACGAACTCGGCGCCGGCCAGCTCCCAGATCTGGTCGCGCAGCTCGTCCGCCCGGTCGCGGACGCGGTGGGCGATCTCGCCGAGCCGATGGGTGTCGAGCGCCACGCCCACCCGTTCCATGTCGGCGAGCACCGCGACCAGCGGCAACTCGACCTCGCGAAACAGGGGTTCGAGCCCCTCGCGTCGCATCGCCTCGATCTGACGTTCGGCAACGGCGTGGGTCAGTACGGCTGCCCGCACGGCATCTTCATCCGATCCCAACACACCGACGCCGACATCCGCAGCGAGTTCGTCCAGTTCGTATCCGCGTCGACGCGGCTCGAGCAGGTACCCGGCCACCATCGTGTCGTGCAATGGTGTGAGTTGGGCCGACATCGCATGCGGCAAGCTCTTGAAGTCGTGGCAGACGATCAGCATGCGGCCGAGGGCGTTGGCCAGCGAGGTCGGCGGTTCGAGATCACCCACAAGCACGGTGGGCGGAGCGACACAGACGGCCCAGCGCCCCCCGATGACCGCAAGCGCGACCGGCGCCGTCGTGTCGAGCAGCCGCATCGTCAGCTCCTCGGGACCGCACTCGACGGCGTTCACCTGGATGCCGACGGTCTCCGGGGCCGGCGCCGCGGGGCCCGACGTCAGCTCGTCGAGACGTCGGGCCAGGCTGCCGAACTCGAACCGGCGGAAGATCTCTTCCAGCGTGGCACGCCGCGCGGGGCCCAGGTCGAGTGGCGGCACGTCGTCCAGTTGCAGATCCATCGGCACGGCGGTTTCGATGACCGACAGGTCACGCGATTGCCGCGCGTCCTCGGCTGCGGCGATCAGGTTCTCCTTGCGTTTCGGCGACTGTTCGTGTGCATGCTCGAGCACCGACTCGAGGTCGCCGTACTTGAGGATGAGCTGGGTGGCGGTCTTCTCACCGATGCCGGGAACGCCCTTGAGGTTGTCGGAGTTGTCGCCCACCAGGCCCCGGTAGTCGGTCATCAGGTCCGGCCCGATCCCGTATCGCTCGACGACCTTTTCGGGGGTGTACCGCGTGGTGTCGGTAACGCCGCGCCCTGTGGCCAGCACGCTGACCTGGTCGGTGACGAGCTGAAACATGTCGCGGTCGCTCGTCAGGATCGTGACTCGCTCCCCCGCTTCCTCGCCCAGGCGCGCCAGCGTGCCGATCAGGTCATCCGCCTCGAAGCCGGTCAGCTCGGTGTTGACGAACCCGAACGCCTCCATCAAGGGTCGAAAATGCACCGACTGCTCTCGCAGAAGGTCCGGCGTCACGGACCGCCCGGCCTTGTACTCGGGGTACTGCTCGTGTCGGAACGTCTTGCCCGGCGCGTCCCAGCAGACCACGACGCGGCTCGGACGTTCTTCGGTCAGTACTTTCATCATCATCGCGGCCAACCCGTACAGGGCGTTGGTCGGGAACCCGTCGGCCGTGGAGATGGTGTCGGGAAGCGCAAAAAACGCCCGGTAGGCCAGGCTGTTGCCGTCAACCAGCATCAACTCACCCACCGTGCGCGGCGCGGTCGTCTCGGCGAGCGCCTCGGTGGGGGCATCGGTCACCAAACGACAATAGCGACGGAGGCGGTCGATATGCTGCCGTCCCTTCGATTCTGCAGCAAGGAGCGACCGTGTCCACCAGGACCACGCCGAGTGCCCAATACAGCGTCACGATCCGCGTCGAGCACGCCGCAGGGCAGCCCAGCCTGTTCGGCGCCCTCGGCATCGCGATCAACGCCGTAGGCGGCGACATCGGCGCCGTCGACGTCATCTCCACGGACGCCGGCACGGTGGTGCGGGACATCGTCGTCAATGCGTCCGACCCTGAGCACGCCGACGAGATCGTGGCCGCCGCCGGCGAGGTGGACGGCGTGACCGTCGTCTCGTCCTCTGACAGGACGTATCAACTGCACCATGGCGGCAAGATCGAGATGGCCGGCCGCGTGCCGCTCGCGACGCGCGAGGATTTGGCGGTCGTCGAGGGACCGGGCCTGGCGAACGTGTGCCGCGCGATCGCCGACGACCCGGCCAAGGCCTTCGACCTGACGCTCAAGAGCAACATGGTCGTGGTCATCACCAACGGCACCGCAGTGCTCGGCCTTGGCGACATCGGCGCCGCTGCCGGCATGCCGGTCATGGAGGGCAAAGCCATGCTGTTCAAGGAGTTCGGCGGCGTCGACAGCTACGCGCTGTGCGTCGACTCCAAGGACCCGCAGGAGCTCATCGACATCTGCACCGCCGTCGCCCCGGCGTTCGGCGGCATCAACCTGGAGGACATCTCGGCACCGGTGTGCTTTGCGGTCGAGGACCGTCTCAAAGAGACGCTCGACATCCCCGTGTTCCACGACGACCAGCACGGCACGGCGATCGTGGTGCTCGCCGCGCTCATCAATGCGCTCAAGCTGACCGGCGGCACGATGGCCGAACAAAAGGTCGTGGTCAGCGGCGTCGGCGCCTCGGGTGTGGCGTGCTCCAAGATCCTGATGAACGCCGGCGTCACCAACATCATCGGCTGCGACACGCGCGGGGCGATCTACAAGGGCCGCACCGAGAACATGAACCACATGAAGGACTGGTACGCCGAGAACACCAACCCCGAGCGTATCCAGGGGACGCTCGACGACGTCATCGAGGGTGCCACCCTGTTTCTGGGACTGTCCGGCCCCGACACGTTCAAGGTCGACCAGGTCAAGCGGATGGCGACCGACCCGATCGTGTTCGCCATGGCCAACCCCACGCCGGAGATCATGCCGGAGGTCGCGGCGCCCTACGTGCGGATCATGGCGACCGGGCGTTCCGACTACCCCAACCAGATCAACAACGTGCTTGCGTTCCCCGGCGTGTTCCGCGGCGCGCTCGACTGCCGTGCCCGCCAGATCAGCGAGGCCATGAAGGTCGCCGCCGCCGAAGCCATCGCGAGCACGATCAGCGCGGACGAACTGCACGAGGACTACATCATCCCGAGCGTCTTCAACCGCCAGGTCGCCCCCCTCGTCGCCAGGGCCGTGATCGCGCAGGCGAAGAAGGAAGGCCTCGCGAGGGTCGACGTACCGGACGGCGCGTAGCGAGGATCAATCGGAACGGTCGCAGCAGCGCCTGGCGCTAAACTGCGCTCGCAGCGGGGGCGTGGCGGAACGGTAGACGCGACGGTCTCAAACACCGTTGAGGGCAACCTCGTGTGGGTTCGACTCCCACCGCCCCCACTCGATCGGACGGTCAACCGTCCTCCCGCGGCTCGTCGATCCGACACGGTCAGCGGTGATCGCTCGGTGGTCGTTTCACCAGCGCATCGGGCAGCCCTGCCCGGGTACGGCAGCAATCACGCTCGTACATCCCCGCGCAACCCGTCGCTCCGAAAGGGCAACTGCGACCGCAGCCAGTGCGAAGATCCACGTGTAAAACCCACGTGTACGGAAGGGTCGAAACACAACCCGAGACCCGTTTGCAGGTAACGGTTCTCGGTACATTCGTGTCTGACACTGTTAACCAAAACTTAACCGTGCCCAGGCGCCGAAAGCGCGTGATCGGGCGGCGGTTCGGAGATATGGGCGGCCGTCCTACCGTTGCCGAAGCTTAAGACGGCTGCCCCAGTACGCCAGGCAGAGCCACGACGGTACCGCTTTGGCGGATGCAACCCCCCTTCGCCAGACGTCGACGCCCGCGCGATTGCCGTTCTTCCCAACTGCGGTGAGGCACGCCACCCACCGCCTGGCTTGAGTTTCGCTCGTCGTCTCGACGCAGCACCTGCTCGTTTTACCAGCCCGTACTGGCTACTTGTCGTGGATTGCTGCGAGGACCGCCTGCTGCACCTCGGGGGTGATATCGGCGATGCCATGCTCCTCGTGCGCGTGCTTGGCGGCCTGCTTGATGATGTCGTCGATGGTCTCCCCTTCGAATTTGGCGGAGCACCCCTCCATGATGTCCCCGCACCGAAGCTCTTTCACGTTGACTCCTGACGTCGATGTGTGATCTGCGACACGACTGGCGTATCGGGAACGACAACGTACCGCTGGACCGTGACACCCGTCAATGCTGGGATCGCCACCGCACGCCGGCCCCGGACCAGTATCCCGATCGGCCGATAGGATCGCGCGGTGCCTCCGAAGCTGCCGTTTCCCAAAGCCAAACCCTCGGTCATCGAGCAGTCCATCGAGATCGACTGCCCCGTCGAGAAGCTGTTTCGCTTCCATTGCGACACGCGAAACGCTCCGCGGGTGTCGCCCGGGGTGCAGTTCGAGTCGATTGACGGGACCTTCCCGCTCCGGGACGGCGGGATCGTGACGATCGTGATGCGGCAGAAGCCCATTCCGTTTGCGATGACGTGGCGGTTCCGCGTGGAGGCGGTCGTGTTGAACCGTGCGGTCGTCGACGTCGCGCTTCAATCACCATTCGCGGCGTGGCGGCACGAGCACCGGTTCGAGCCGCTCGCTCATGACCGCTGCCGCCTGACCGACCGCATCACCTACGTCCCCCCGTTCGGGCCGATCGGCGCGATCGGCGACAAGCTCCTTGTCAACCGGATGCTGCGGAGGACATTCGAGCAACGCCAAATCCTGACCAAGCGCCTCATGGAGCAATGAAGGCGGTCGTCACCACCGGGGCGGGCGGTCCCGAGGTGCTCAAGATCGCCGAGGTCCCTGACCCCACGCCCGCCGCGGGCGAGGTGCTGATCCGGGTTCGCGCCACCGCCGTCAACAGGGCGGACTTGATGCAGCGGGCCGGTAACTACCCGCCGCCACCCGGGGCCAGCGACATCATGGGGCTCGAATGCGCAGGTGAGGTCACCGCGCTCGGGGACGGCGTGCGCGGCGTGCGAATCGGGGATCGGGTCATGGCGCTGCTCTCCGGCGGCGGCTATGCAGAGCTCGTCGCGGTGCCCGCGGGACAGACCATGCCCATCCCTGAGGGTATGTCGTGGGACGACGCCGCCGCCATTCCCGAAGTGTTCCTGACGGCATCCTTGACCCTTCGCATGCTCGGCCGGTTGGACGAGGGCGAGGTCGCATTGATCCACTCGGCCGCGAGCGGCGTCGGGACGGCTGCCATCCAGATCGCGCGCGAACTGGGGGCCCGGGTGCTTGCAACCTCGCGCACGCATGACCGCTTGCGACTGCCCGAGGAACTTGGCGCCGAGGGCATCCTGGTCACGGACGGGCAGTTCGCCGATCAGGTCCGCGCGATGACGGCAGACCACGGTGCAGACGTGGTGCTGGACCTGGTGGGCGCAGCATACTGGCAGCAGAACGTGGCGTCGCTCGCCCGCAGCGGCCGAATCATCCTGACCGGCCTCGTCGGCGGACGGCGCGCCGAAGCGGATCTGGGCACGCTGCTCACCCTGCAGGCGACGGTCATCGGCAGCACGCTTCGTGGACGCACCGGAGACGAGAAGACCGCCATCGTGGCGGCGTTCGCCGAGTGGGGACTTCCGAGATTCGCCGTCGGAGTGCTGCGCCCGATCGTGCACGAGGTATTAGAACTTTCCCAGGTCGCAGATGCCCACCTCCTCGTCGGCGCCGACAGCGTGGTCGGAAAAGTCGTCCTACGGGTGGGATGAAGACCAAGGACCATCGGGTTGGGCGTCGAACGACACTCGGCCGACGCCGATGGGGCGTCGCGCCCTGCCCTGATGACATTCCCTACCGGTCAGACGCACGCATACGACGACGAGCGCTGCTCGGACCACATCCGGGAGCACCCCGTGACAATCCCCATCAGTTCGAAGCACGGATGCCGCACCGCTCGTCGCGTTCGCGACCGGCCCGACGCATATGCTCACGGGTGTGCGCGAGAATGCGGCACGCCCTCACCTGTGTGTGGGGGCCCGGCACGGCGTTTCGTTCCTCGACCTGTCCCTCGCACCGGTCGCAGCGGATCCGCCAATCGACGACACCGAGGAGTAACTCATGAAGAAGCTTTTTATCGCAGCAGGCCTTGGCGGCCTTGTCTACTGGTTCACCCAGAAGCGGGGCAACCACGACGAGTTCAAGTTCACCGAGATTCCGCCCGATCGCCCCAACGGCTGACCCGGGTCGCGTCCCGAACGATCGGTCGGCACGTGGATGCAACACTGTGAGCCTGCGTCCTGGTCCGGGCGTGCAGGATCAGCTCGACGATCTCGACCCGGACCTGCGCGCCGCGGCTGGGGCGATCGGCGCCGCGATCGGCGCAGAGCTTGCGCGGATCCGCCCTGCCCTGGTTCGCGGATCGTCCGCGGACGGGTATGAGCCCGAGGGTGTACTCCTGGGGTTGGAACTCGAGCGCGAGGGCGTCACGGACGCGATCGCGCTGTCGGCATGCCTCACCGCCCACAGGGTCTATGTCGAGTCGCGCGGACACCCAGAGGCGGTGAGCCTGGGAGCGCTTCCCCTGGCACATCTCTTGTTCTGGGCATCGCGCGCGTCGGTGCTCGGCCCGTCCCCGCTCATCGACTGGATCGGACCCGCGAGCCGTCGCCCCGATCCAGGGACACATCAGTTCGGTCTCGAGGCGGTGTGCGCCGCCAAGGTCGACGGACAGCCCCGTGAGGCGCGCGCCGTCGCGCTCGTCAGGCGCTGACCGGCTCGACCGGTTCCACGACGTCGCCGATCGCGATCTCGCCACCTGCGACGACGTCCGCGTGGATGCCCCCGCGATGCACCAACGCGCGCAACACCCCCGGTCGTGTCATCCGCTGCAGGTGGGCGCAGGGCTCGGCGCGCCGCTCGCCCATGCACACCACGCCTCCGATGCGAAATCGGCGGCCGACGAGGATGTCCAGGTCGATCCCGTGCGTGACGATATTGCGCCGCGCATCGACCGCGCCGATCCCCGCCGCTTCAAGCGCGACCTCGTCGATCAATGTCAGGTCCTGCCCCAAACGCCCCGGGGCCGCAAACGTCCCGCCGCCGGTCGAATAGCGGTCGCCCTCCAAGCCGCGTCCGACGATCGCGCGGCACGTCTGCACATCGCGGGCGGGGCCCGCAGTTTCGCCGGCGATCACGATGGACGAGACGACGCCGCGGACTCTGTCCGTCCGGCGATCCAGGTTCAGATCGTGCTGCGCCAGGACGAAGCCACGGCGAATGGTCTCGCCGTCGGTCAGGTCGCCGCTCACCGCTGCGGAAGGGGCGCCGAACATGACGACCGCCCGCCCTGTTTCGGTGACCGCGATCCAGTGACCCGGCCACGAGAACTCCTGCGGTTCGGCGACCTCGACGAGGCCGACGCCCCGTGCGGCAAGCCATTCCTCCAGTCGGTCGTACCCGTCGAGCGCCGGAGCAGGCGTGCCGAGCAGCGCCCCGACGGCAGCAGACAGTGGGTTGCTCAATAGAGCGACTCCCGGTAGCGGGCCAGCATCGCGTCCTGGGTTTCGGCCGGGGCCGCTTCAGAGATCTGGTCATGGATCATCTCGCCCAGCGTCGGCACCGGTCGCGACGGGTGCCAGCTTGCGGGATTCCAGAGGTTGGACCGCATGAACGCCTTCGCACAGTGGAGATAGACCTGCTCGACGCGCATCACCAACACGGCCGTCGGCTGACGTCCATCGACGGCAAAACGCACCCGAAGCTCGTCGTCGTCACGGATCTCGACGGTGCCGTTGACCCGCAACGTCTCGTCGACTCCCGGAATCATGAAAATCGCTCCCGCATTGGGACGATCCACCAGGTTCGCGAGCGAGTCGAGTCGGTTGTTGCCGGGCCGATCAGGGATGAGCAGCGTGCGCGCGTCTGCGACCTGCACGAAACCCGGCAAGTCGCCGCGCGGTGACGCATCGACGCGGTCGTCGGCACCCGCCGTCGCGAGCACCAGGAACGGAGACTGCTCGACGTAGGTGCGGCAATGGGCGTCGAGCCGGTCGAGTTCCTTGCGGAGCACTCGGTCGTTCGGCTGCCGGTAGAGACGTCGCAGATGCTCGTGGGTCGCGATCCGCGCCATCGTCAGTCGCTCTCCCGGATGGCCTGGCGCACGCGTTGCAGTAGGTCTTGGAGACGGAGGAAGCTCTCGACCTGTCCCGCTTCCCGAGCGGCGTGAGCACGGCGTTCCAGCAGTCGCTCCTGCAACCGGTACGTCGCTTCGCGAAGCGCCGCCTCGGCCGGCGCCTCGTCGACGATCGCGACCTGCAGGTCGACCGCCAGTGCCGACAGTTCCGCGGGCCAGCGCGACGGGGGCTCACCTGATGCGATCAGCGCAAACGCCTGCCGATGAAGCGCCTCGTCAAACGCGTCGTCCGAGAGGTCACCGACGTACGTGCGGGCAACATCCGGCAGTGCGACCGCCAACGCCAAGAAGCGCCGCTCGCGGGCCTCGTCCGGACTGACGCGGACACCGGGGTTCCGTCGCGCTGCCGGTGTTCCCGGTGTGGTGGTGACCCGCACCGCAGTTCGAAGATCGTCCTCGAGGACCCGGGACAGCCCAAGCCGGCTTGCCGCGAGATTGACTGCGTCGTCCTTCTCGATGGACTCCGGGAACCGTCGCAGCAGCGCAGTGACGTCCTCCAGGGCAGCGCCCCGCTCACTCGCCGAGCGTCCCGCGCGCCCAATCCGCGCCCTGACCAGATACGCCATCATCGGCTCGGGGCGCTCGACCGCCTCGCGGAGCGTGATCAAGCCCTCGTCATCACCCGCCAGATCGCCGGGATCTCGCCCGGGCGGAAACGGCACCGCAGACATCCGCACCGCCACGCCCGCCGCCGCCTCGACCGACCGCCACGCGGCGTCCTGCCCGGCTTGGTCGCCGTCGAAGCACAGCCGCACCTCGTCAGCCGTCCGCGCCAGCAGCCGCAGCTGCTCGGTCGTGAGCGACGTCCCCATGCAGGCGACCGCGTTGTCCATTCCTGCCTTGGCCATGCCAAGGACGTCGGTGTACCCCTCGGCGACGGCCACCCAACCGGCCCGACTGGCGGCGCCACGTGCCTGATCCAGGTTGAACAACAACCGTCGCTTGCGAAAGCCGGAGCCCTCGGCGCTGTTGACGTACTTGGCGCGTTCGTTGGGATCGAGCGTCCGTCCGCCGAACCCCTGCACCCGCCCGCGCGCGTCGCAGATCGGGAACATGATGCGCGATGTGAAGAAGTCGCCCCCGTCGCGCCGTGAGAGGCCGGCGTCGACGAGTTCCTGGCGCGTAAAACCCTGTTGTGCGGCGCGACCGGCCAGGACGTTGCCGGCTCCCGGGGCGTACCCCACCTTGAACCGTCGCACGAGTTCTTCGTCGAATCCGCGTTCCATCAGGTAGCGGCGCGCCGGTTCGGCCTCGTCGGCCTTCCAAAGGTAGGCGGCGTAGAAGTCACCGGCCCGCCCCAGAAGCTGCAACCGACGGGCATTGGCAGCGCGTTCGGCTTCCTCTTGCGCCGATGCCTGCTGGTAGCGCAGTTCGATGTTGAAGCGATCGGCGAGTGCCTCGATCGCCTCACTGAACGTGCCCGCCCCTTCGCGCTCCCGCATCCACGTGATGGCATCGCCCTTGGCGCCGCAGCCGAAGCAGTAGTAGTTGCGATGGTCGGGCATGATCGTGAACGAGGGTGAGTTCTCGTCGTGGAACGGGCACCGCGCCCAGAACCGGCCGCCCCGGCGCACCAGCTCCACCCGCCCCCGGAGCAGCTCGACGAGGTCCGCGGCCTGGCGGACCTTCTCAACGCTGTCCGGATCGATCATCGGCACGGTCGGCAGAGTACAACCCGCGACCGCATCGCCGGTTCCGACGCAGGGAACCGCAGTGCGCCCACCGGTGTAGAACAGTGTGGTGGAGGACCGCCCACCAGACGCAGACCTCGTGCGCCGCGCGCAGCTCGGCGACGATGACGCAATCCGACAGATCGTGACGACCTATCAAGACATCGCCTTCCGCACCGCGTACCTGATCACGCGCTCACGCGAGGAGGCGCGCGATGCCACGCAGGACGGTTTGATCAAGGCACTCGGCGCGCTCGGTCGCTTCGATCGCAGCAAGCCGCTGCGACCGTGGCTGCTTCGCATCGTTGCGAACGAGGCGCACAACCGGATGCGCAGCGCCCGGCGTCGCGATCGGCTGGTGCTGCAGATCGCGGAGGAGACCTCGGGCGACGCGGCCCGGTCACCCGAAGCCGCAGCGGTCGCCGCAGCCGATCGCGACGAACTGCTTCGCGCGGTCACCTTGCTCCCCGAGGACCAACGGCTCGTCGTAGCCCTTCGGTACTTCGCGGGGCTGTCGGAGGAGGAGACCGCCATGGCACTCGGAGTGCGACCCGGCACGGCGAAATCCCGACACTCCCGTGCGCTCGGTCGGCTTCGCGAGCTGATGGAGGATCCACGTGTCTGACCTGGACACCCGCCTCGCCGACCTCGGCGCCCGTTGGGACGCGCCGCCGACCCCGGACCTCCTGCAGGCCGTACTCGCCGGCCAGATGGCAGCACCGGCACGGCAGCGCCCGCGCTCCAGGAGCCTGGTCGTCGCGTTGGCCGCCGCCACCATCGCAGTCGGGGCGGTCGCAGCGGTCGCGCCGGCGCGCAACGCGGTCCTGCGGTTCTTCGACATCGGCGGCGTTCGCATCATCACCACCCCCAACGCGACGCGCCCGACGACGCCCACTGCCGCCATCCAACCGCCGGCATCAGGCCAAACGGGGCCGCTCGGAACGCCGATCACCCTGGCCGAGGCTCGGGTGCGTGCGCCGTTCCCGCTGCGGCTCCCCGGACTTCCGAGCGCCGATCCCGACCAGGTCTTCGTGCAGTCACCACCACGCGACGGGGCCTATGCGTTGGTCTGGCGTGACGCCGGCATCGTCGCCCGCGGTGCGCTCGTCCTGACGCAGTTTGGCGGGGCGCTCGTCGCCGAGAAGACGCTCGACCCGGCGCGCACTCAGATTCAGGCGGTCGATGTCGACGGCGGCGGGGGCTTCTGGTTGAGCGGCGGACCGCACACGATCGGCTACGTGGACCCCGGCGGGGTGTTTCGCACCGAGACGACGCGCACGGTCGCCGACGTCCTGGTCTGGGAGCGGGCTGGTGTCACGTACCGCATCGAAGGCGCCGCCGGACGCGATCAGGCGCTGCGCATCGCCGCCTCACTCCGCTGAGCGCGACCGCCGGGGGCGGGGCGGCGGCACTGGGACTCCCACCCCGGCCGACGGGCAGAAATCAGCCATCACGCATTCCCCACATCGCGGACGGCGGGCGATGCAGACGCGACGGCCGTGGTAGATCATCCGCATCGTCGTGTCGGACCACGCGCTCCGCGGCCACAGGGCCATCAGGTCGCGCTCAAGCTTGACCGGATCGGTCTGGGTCGTCAGCCCGAGCAGCCGCGACAGGCGCAGGACGTGGGTGTCGACGACGACGCCCGGAACGCCGAACCAGTGTCCCAGGATCACGTTGGCGGTCTTGCGTCCCACGCCGGGCAGTGTGACGAGATCCTCCATTCTGCCGGGCAGCTCTCCCCCGAACCGTCCGGTCACCGCCTGCGCCATCCCCCGAAGCGACTTGGCCTTGGCGCGGAAGAACCCGGTGGAGTGGATGAGCGTCTCGAGTTCGTCGAGCCCGGCGTCGGCCATCGATGCTGCATCTGGAAACGCGGCGAACAGCGCCGGGCTGACCTGGTTGACACGCTCGTCAGTGCATTGGGCCGACAGGATCACGGCAGCCAGGAGCTGGAACGGGCTGGCGTGGTCGAGCGGGATATGGATGTCGGGATACTCCGCCGCGAGGCGCTCGACGACGAGCGTGGCGCGTCCGCGTGGGGACCTGGGACGACCCAACGGTTTACTCGTTTCCGCGCGGGAGTCGGAGCCCGAGGACCAGTATGCAGACGGCGACGACCGTCAGCAGCGCGCCCGCGATGCTGAGTGGCAGGCCGAGAGCCCCGACGAAGAATGCCGTCTTGTCAGGTAAGCCCTCTTGGAATCCCGTCTGGACCGTCGCGCAAAGCCCGGCTCCAACCATCGTGAGCAGGCCCAAGACGAGCATTGCGATCGCCCCCGTGTTACGCGCCACCGACCCATTCTCTGGCTCCGCTGCTTCCGCGTCGCGCGGGGCCTCATCATCGTCCTCGATCGTGTAGTTGTCGTCGTCGCTCATCGGGGGTTCCTCACGGGTCGCCGGCGTCGGCGCATTGTGGCACCGTCGCTTACTATGCGGGTCGTGGAGCACTTCGACGTCATCGTGATCGGTGCAGGCCCGGCGGGCTCGACCGCCGCGTACCGCCTTGCCTCCCAGGGTGCCCGCGTGGCGTTGCTCGACAAAGCGCGGTTCCCGCGCGACAAGCCGTGCGGCGGCGGAATCACCGTCCGCGGACTCAACCACCTGCCCATCGACGTGACGCCGGTCGTCGAGGATCGCGTGATGCATGTCGAACTCGGCTTCGGGTACCGCGATCGATTCGTGCGGAGTGCCGACGAGCCTCTGGTGCTGATGACCCAGCGCAGGCGGCTTGACGCGCACCTGGCCGAGCAGGCGGCCGCGCGGGGCGCGGACTTCCGTGACGGCGTGCGCGTGCGGGGTATCGAGCTGCAGCCGGACGGCGCGATCGTGGCCACCGACACGGACCGCATGGCAGCGCGTGTCGTGATCGGCGCCGACGGCTGCAACGGGGTCAGCGCCAAGGCGCTTGGCCTCGCACGTGGCGTGACGTACGGCGTGGCGTACGAGGGCAACGTGCCATGGGGCGCCATTAACGCCGATCGGTGGCGCGGCCGGATGTGGCTGGAGTTCGACACGGTGCCGGGCGGGTACGCCTGGGTGTTCCCCAAGGGTGAGCACGCCAACCTGGGCGTCGGCGGCTGGGGCCGGGCGGCGCCAGACCTGCGCAACCACCTGACGCGCCTCTGCGCCGAGGCCCGTGTCCCTGCGGACGCCCTGCAGAACGTCCGCGGGTACCGGCTGCCGCTTCGCCGCCCTGGCGCCCGGGTGGCCGGGGGTCCGGCGCTCGTCATCGGCGACGCCGCTGGTCTGGTCGACCCGATGTCGGGAGACGGAATGTACGAGGCGTTCCTGTCGAGCCGCCTCGCAGCCGGGGCGGTACTCGACCTGTTGGCAGGACGAACAGCCAGCCTCGACGGCTTCCAAGCGACTCTCGACGGGGCGCTCTCACGCCACCGTGCGGTGTCGTGGGCGGGCAAGCTCCTGTTCGAGCAGGCCCCCGGGCTGGCATCGCGTCTTGCCAAGTCCGAGCGTCTCTGGCCCATGGTCGTGCAACGCATCCGTGGGGAGTCAGGTGGCCATCACGGCCCGGGTGGCGCCCGGTTGGAGACGATCTCGCGCGCGATCTACCGCCCCGCGCGGGGCTGATAGGCAAATGGGACTCGTCAGAGTCCTCTTCCATACGCCGCGGACGGGCGGCCCCGCCCGTTCTCGCTGACTCCTGCAACGAGGCTCACTGGCGCTGCGATTCCGGCGCCGCCCTCACGAGGCGCAACCGATCCTGCGATGCCTGGATCACGACCGGACGCCGGCGGAATCGCGCCGCGTGGTGGGAGGCGAAGCACCGGCTGACCCATTCGCGCAGGTCGATGTCGAGCGACGGGGCCTGCTCGTGCTCCAGAAGGAGCCCGAGCCGGTCCGTAATCTGACGGACTGATGCCGTGGGCCCCAGTACCAGCTCCGGAGGCAGGTCCACCTGCCCGCTCACTTCTGCACGGGACGTGTCCGGCCAGACGAATCCGAGCAGGCGAAGGACCCGCACGCCCAAGTGATCGGCCAGGGGGTCGATCCGACGCACCGGACGCGTGACCGGGTCAAGCGACGCAAGGACCTTGCGCCCCAGACCCAGATGGTCTGCGAGCCGCTCCTCGGTCTCACGCTCAAGCGCTGCGATCCGGTCAGGGAGCGGATCGTCCATCCAGGGGGGGACCGTGTCGATGAACGCGTCGGCTGTGGGGTCGCCGCACGCCACCTGGCCCCGCAGGCCGACGAGGTCCCGAACCATCCGCCGCAGTTCG
>JANMDV010000175.1:0-1613 GCA_031376485.1 Actinomycetota bacterium | reverse complement strand
CTGATCATGGTGTTGCTGCTCGTGTCGCGCCGTCGTACGGCTGCGGCCGCGTCGCCCGACACGAGCGCTGCGCCCGCGGGCGCAGTCTCTAGGCGCCGCAACCGAGCGAAGGCCGGACAAGCGCTTCCGCGACGTAAACGGCGCAAGCTCGCTGCCGAGGCCGCCCACGCAATGGGCGACGTCGCCGCCGCACCCATTCCCGCAGTCGCTTCCGGGGTCCACAGCATCAGCGTCCCCGAGGTGACCATCGCGCCGTCGGTTGACGAGGTCATTGAGGCGACACCCCTCGCCGAGCCGATCGCGACCGAGCCCGTAACAGTCGCCGTCAGCGATGACCCTTACCTGCACGACGCCCCGATGGGTGACGCAGGCGCATTCGTCGCCCAACCGGGGTGGCCGTCACCGGGAGAGCTGGCATCGAGTTTCGATCCCGATGCGTTCGATCCGCTTCCCGAGGCACAGGAGCCATACCAGGAGGATGAGTCTCTGTACGACGGGGCGCATGAGGCCGTCGAGTACGACGACACCCACGCTATTGAGCTCCCCGGCCTCTCGACCGCCAACGAGGTCACCGCTCTGGCTGAGATCGAGGAATGGGCGGACACCGTGGATGCCGAGACCAACTGGGACGAGACGGACGACGAAGAGCTGACGTCCGGCAACTGGACGATCTCGGAGCCGCAGCAAGCAACTGACGTCATCGACGACGTCGCGCCGATCGCTCTGGAGGAGATATGGAGCGAGCCCGACGACGAATCACTTTGGGATCAGACTGAGGGGGTCGATATGTCCGCCGAGGATATCGACGACCTCGCCACAGCCCTCAAGAACGACCCGGTCCTCGATGCCCCCGAGACCGCCCACGTGGAGCTCGACACTCCCGAGGCCGACAACGTGGAGTTCGACGTTCCTGTCACCGCGTGGGCAGATGATTCGCCAGACGCATGGCAGGTGACCGACGGTCCCCCGGTATCCGCCCCCCAAACGACCAATCTGTCCGCCTGGAACGATGTGTTCGGCGGCCATAACAGCCCGGTTGTACTCGACCTGGCCGGGCTTGCGGCATCCGGCCAGTCCTTGGAACTCGTCATCGAGCCGAACGCCGATGGCCGCGGTGTGCGTCTGCGGTTTGGTGCGCCCAGCCCGGCCCCCCTGCCGGTTGCCGCCGTCACGACAGTGGTGATCGAGGAGGCATTGGCGGACCAGACGGAGGCCCCTGCGGCTCCGGAGACCGAGCCCGAGGTCCAGGTTGCGGCCGTCCCCGAACCCGACACCAACGTCTTTGACGTGCCGTTCCTTGCCGGTATCGCCCCCGTCGACGAGCATCCAAGCGCCGTCGACCACGCCGAAACGGTTGACGCGCCTGCCCCCCCTACGCCTGAATACATGGTGGTCGAGACGCCCGATGTCGCTGAGGCGCTCGTTGCGCAGGATCCCGAGCAGGCTACGTCCGATCTGGCCATCGCGTTCGTCGATCACGATCGAACAGCAACGTTCGACGCAACAGTCAATTACAACGACCAGTTCGCGTACGACACCGAACCGGCCGGCCAGAACACCGCAACAGCGGTGATGGGCCGCGACGACGATCCGGCCAGGATCCTCGCCGACAT
>JANMDV010000153.1:0-8070 GCA_031376485.1 Actinomycetota bacterium | reverse complement strand
CCGCGACACGTTGCAGGTGCCGGCAGGGTTGAGCGATGCCGATGTCGCCGCACGGGCGAAGGCATCGGCCAAGGTGCAGGCGGTGATCGACGGCAAGGACATCCGGCGCGAGATCGTGATCGCCGACAGGCTCGTCAACCTCGTCGTCGGTTAAGGAGTCCGCGGCCGAGGAGAAGTTATCGCCGTCCCGGCCGGCCAAAGTGCGCAGTCGCCAGACGTCGCAGTCGTTTCCGGGAGCCTTCGGGGTACCGATTCACTGTGCTTCCTCGGACGGCGTCCAGACTCGGCGTAAAGAGCAGGACGAGTCTCCGCCGGCAGCTCGGTAACCCGCGAGGCGCAGTTCCAGTGTGTACGGAAGGGTCATTTCACTTCTCGGAATCCCGCCTGGGCAAACGGATCCCGGTACATTCGTGTCTGACACTCTTGACCGAAACTTAACCGTTGGTCAGGGGCGAAGTGTGACGTAAGAGTTGACGAAGATGTAACACGATTGGCACACATCGGTGGTCCGCTGTGACATTTGCGGCCCTAGCCTGCGGGCATGGAACGATTGCTCCCATGGCTTCGTAGGTCGGGTTGGGCATACGTCCTTCTGGCGGTCGCGTTGGCCGGGTTGGGGTGGCGTCTCGCGGGGAGCACGTCGTCCCCGACACAGCCTCAAAGTCGAGCGGTGGCGACCATTGAGCGAAGTCAACCGGACCCGATGTTGGTCCATGTCGCGGGAGAGGTGCGCAAGCCCGGGGTCTACCGGGTGCTGGATGGCGGGCGGGTGCAGCAGGCGATACGCCTCGCAGGAGGCGCGACCCAGGGGGCCGACCTGACGTCGGTCAACTTGGCAGCCCCGCTACAGGATGGGCAGCAGGTGTTGGTGCCGGCCCGGGTCGTCGCCCCGCCGGGGGGACCGCACATTCCGGTGACCGGGGGCGGCGGCCCGGTCAGCCTGTCGTCGGCTACGGTCGAACAACTCGATGCACTTGACGGCATCGGACCGACGCTGGCTGCCCGCATCGTCGCGTGGCGCGCCGAACGGGGTGGGTTCGCGTCGGTCGATCAGCTGATGGACGTGCCGGGCATCGGACAGGCGCGCCTCGAGGCCATCCGGTCCAGGCTGACCCCGTGATGTGAGCCGAACGAAATCAACCGGCGCGCTCCTTTGCCATGCGCCGCACGCGCTCCTCGGTGCGATCTGTCTTGGCATACTCCTGGCGCTGGTGCTCAGCCTTCCCGTCGCCATTGCGGGTGTCGGCGTGCTCGCCGCCTGCGGCGCGTGGATCCTGGCGCTTCGCGCCGGACACGCGAGCGTCGCCTATTGGCTCCTGGTGGTGGCGCTCGCGCTGGCAGGATGGGGGTGGGGAAGCGGACGGCTCGAAGCGACGATGACCCCCCGGGTGCCGACGCAGGCGGTGACGGGGGTCGTCGACGTTGATACACAACCGCAACAGACCGCCCAGGGGCCTCGCGCACGCGTTCGCGTCGTGGCGCTCTCGTCGCGACGGGTACCCGCCGGCACGCGGCTGCTCATGGATCTGCCCCGAGACGCCGGCACCCCGATCCGTCTGGGGACGCGCCTTCGCGTGGTCGGACGGCTCGCACCGGCTGCGTCAGCACGCTCGCCCGGCTGGTGGCGGGCCTATCTGGAGCGCACTGCCATCGCCGGTCGCCTGCGGGTCACATCGGTGCGCGCGATCGGGCGACGGGACGGCCTGACGGGGCTGCGTGATCGCGTTCGCATCGCCGCCGCCGATTCGGTGGGCGACGGTCTGTCCGGTGAGCGCCGTGCAGTGGTGCGCGGCATGGCGCTCGGCGGCGGCGCCGGGCTTTCGGAGTCCACCGCCGAATCTTTTCGGGATGCGGGCATCTGGCATCTGCTGGCTGTCTCGGGGCAGAACGTCGCAATGGTGGCCTTTGCAATCATGGCGTTGTTGCGGGCGTTCTGTTGTCCCAAACGTCCGGCGGGGGCGATTGCGCTGGTTGCGATCATCGCCTACTGCCTGGTCTGCGATGGTGGCGCGTCGGTCGTTCGCGCCGGCATCGTCGGTGCGCTGGGGATCCTCGCGGAGCTTCGTGCGCGCGATCGTCAGCGCTGGTACCTGCTCGTCGTCGGTCTGGCCGTGCTCTTGATCCACCAGCCCAGGGCGATCGGCGATCCAGGGTTGCAGCTGTCGTTCGCCGCGGTGGCCGGGATGTTTACGATCGCATCGCCCGTGGCCGACTGGTTGGGCCAACTCATGCCGAAACGTCTCGCAGATCTTGCGGCGCAGGCGGGGGCCGCGACGCTTGCCACGGCGCCCGTGGTGATCTGGCACTTCGGGGAGTTGTCGCTGGCGGGGCTTCTTGTCAACCTGATCGCCGTTCCACTTGCATCTATGATCGTCGTCCTTGCGCTCTCCGGGATCCTGCTGGGTGCGCTGACCGCCCCGATCGGCGTTGCTCTCGGATGGGTCACCGGTCTGGGGGCCGCCGCGTTAATCTGGGTGTCGCGCGTTGCATCGTCTGTTCCGGGTGCCAGCGTGGCCCTGCCTACGTGGGTCGCGGCAGCCAGTGCGCTCATCGGGATCGCGTGCGTGATCTGGCTGCGGCGGCTGCGAGCCGCACGAGGTCCATTGGTGGCGACCCATATGCCACGAATCGTCGTGATCGCGGCGCTCGCCGCGATGGTCGCAGGTGTGGCGGCCGCGATTCCCGCCGGCCCGAAATCCGAGCCGTGGCCCCGTCAGGCCGCGGTGACCGCGCTCGACATCGGCCAGGGCGACGCGATCCTGCTGCGCTCTCCCGACGGGGCAGCCGCGCTGTTGGACACCGGTCCGCCTGGTGCGCCTGCGCCGATCCGACGCGCGTTGCGGCGGGCTGGGGTTCGGCGGCTCGACTTGATGGTGATCACCCACAATCAACTCGACCATTCGGGCGCGTCCCTCGCCGTGCTCGACGATCTGCAGGTCGGGACCTTCGCCACGCCCGTCGAGGTGCCTGCGATCGCAGCACGTGCGCGCCGCCAGGGCACTGCGGTGCGCATGATCGCTGCTGAGGATGTGATCCAGGTTGGCGTGTGGCGCCTCGACGTGCTGTGGCCGCCGGCGGGATTCACTCCTCCCGAGGATGCAAACGACGCGGCGCTCGTGGTACTGGCCCGGGCGCCGGGCATCTCGGCGCTGTTGACCGCCGATGCCGAGAGCAACGTTTTGACCCGACTGCGCCTGCCTGACGTTGACGTCCTCAAAGTGGCGCACCACGGATCCGCAGACCCAGGTCTCGAGGGTGTGTTGCGACGTCTGACACCGAGTTCCGCGCTGATCTCTGTGGGCGCCGACAACTCCTACGGGCATCCTGTGGCGACAACGCTGGCAACGCTGACGCAGGCGTCTGTTCGGGTTGTGCGCACCGACCGCTCGGGGAGCGTGACCGCAATGGGCGGGCCGGATGGCATCGCCCTGACGGTCGAACGCCAATAGGACCTGTCCGTATGCCCGCCCGGGGAAGGCGGGCATACGAGATCGGCTCCGGGCCCGTGCCAGAACTCCCGCTCGGTTGGCGGCTGCAAACCTTCGCGATACGGCACCTGGCGAGATCGTTGTGACGACCAGTAGCGGCGAGGCTCGCCACCACCGTACTGCTCGGTTTTCGCTCGCCGTCCGGCAAGGTCGTTTTCATGACACTGGTCCTTACTGGGCTCCCGCGGTGGCGGGGGCGGCAACCGGAACGGGGCCCGGCCCCTCGATGGCCACGTTCGGCAGCCAGTTGAGCGCCTTCGGCAAATACCAGTTGGCGTTGCCCAACAGTCGCATGATGGCCGGCAGCAAGATGCCGCGTACGAGCGTTGCGTCGATCAACACGGCGACGCCCAGACCGAAGCCCATCTGCTGGAACATCACCAGATCACCCGCTGCGAATCCACCGAACACCGCCACCATGATCAAGGCGGCGCCGGTGATGAGCCGGCCGCTCGAACTGATGCCATGGGTGATCGCATCGACGTTGTCGCCGGTCTGCAGGAACCGCTCCCGGATGCGTGACAGCAGAAACACGTGGTAGTCCATCGACAGGCCGAACAGCACCGCGAACAGGAAGATCGGGATCCAAGCTTCGATCGTGTCGACCTGCTGGAAGCCGAAGAACCCTGCGCCGAGCCCCTCTTGGCTGACGAGCGTCACGAGACCGAATGCCGCACCGACCGACAGCAGGTTCAGGACGATGGCGACGATCGGGACGACGATCGATCGGAACGCCAGCAGCAGCACCAGGAATGACAACGCCAGAACGACGACGACCACGATCGGCAGATAGTCACGTGAGATCTCGAAGTAGTCGAGGTTGAGTGACGTGGCTCCTCCGACCGGGAGAGCCGTCGTTGCCCGCAGTCGGGTGACCGCGTCCTCGGCGGCGGGGCTTGTGGAGTCGGCATTGACGGGTACCGCAAGCACCCCGCCCTTCGGTCCCGCACCTTGTTCGAGCCGCGGAGTGCCCAGGATCGGGTCGCCGGCGACGCCGGAGGTGATGCGGGCGATCTCGGCTGTGTTGGCCGCGGATGCGGGGTCGCCGGTGATGGGGATGCGTGCCGGTGCGATGGCGCCGACGTTGAACTCTTTCTCCAGGGTCTCGAACGCCTGGCGCGCCTCGATGCCGGGGGGAAGCGTCGCCACGCCGGACGCACCCGTGTTGATGCCCCAGTAGGGGATCGAGGCGGCGACCAGCAGGCCGGCGGCGACGACGAAGCTCGCGACAGGTCGCTTCATGACCAACCGGACCGTCCTCGCCCAGAACCCCGCCCGATCCTCGCGGCCCTTGAGCCGACGCGGGACGAGGCGAAGACGCCCTTTCTCGATACGGTCGCCCAAGACCGAGAGGAGTGCGGGGAGAAGTGTCAGGGCAGCTGCGACCGCGGCGAGCACCGCCAGGATCGCACCGAGTCCGAGGCTCACGAACACCGACATCGGCACGATCAGCAGGCTGATGAGCGCGACCACGACTGTGATGCCCGAGAAGAACACCGCGCGGCTCGACGTGTCGCCGGCGCGTTCGATTGCGTCCAGCTTCGCGACGCCCAGCACCCGCTCCTCGCGGTAGCGGCTGACGATGAACAGCGCATAGTCGATGCCGACGGCGAGGCCCATCATCGTGATCATGTTCTGCACAAAGAACGAGAGTTCGCCGAGCTGACCGATGAGCGCCGTCAGCGCGAGCGCGACCACGATGGACGCAATGGCGAGCATCAACGGCAGCAACGCAGAGACGAGGGCCCCGAACACGAACAGCAGGATGATCAGGCCAATGCCGATTCCAATGGATTCGCCGACCTTCAGGTCGTTTTCTGCGACCTTGTTGCTGGCCTCCTCGATCGACGTCAGGCCGGTGACCTTGACGTCGAGGCCCGCAGTGCCGTCCAGCGTCTTTGCGGTGTCGATGACCGACGTGATGTTGTCCCGGGCGATGTTGATGCTGCCTGCCATCACCACGGGGATCACCGCGGTGCGTCCGTCCTTCGAGACCAGACGCGGGGCGGCAGACGCGACGACATCGGGGCCGAGTCCGTTGAGCTTGGCCGTCAGATCATCGAGTCGCCCCGCAAGAGCGGGGTCGTCAAACGTGCCGGTCGTGCTGCTGACCACGACCTGCTCGACGATGGCGTCCGGGGAGCCGGTGATCTGCTCGATCTGATCTGCGGCCCGCTGACTTTCCGGTGTGTTGACGAACGATTGGGCGGGGCTCAGCACGTCGGCCAGCAGCATCGCGACGACGGCCATGGATGCGACGAGCGTCGCGACCCAGATCCAGATCACTCGTTTGGGGTGCTCCGCGGAACTGCGTGCGAGGGCGCGTGGAGAGAGAGACGAGAACATCACAGGACCTCCTTGATCAGATCAACCGCGGTCGGTACACAACCGACCGGTTGGTAGGTGTACACGGAGAGGACAGCGGGGGCTGGGTTCACGATGCAGGGGGAACCGGGACGGTGATTCCGACGGCCGTGAAGGTCAATGCCAGGTACTGGTCAATCATGCGTTCGACGAGGCCCGGATCACCCGCGACGTCGGCGAGTTGGTCATATCCCAGATACGCGCAGACGGCGAACAGCGCGGCCTGGTCGATGTCGACGCTCGGATCCATCTCGCCCTGCGCCTGGGCGGTGCGAAACAGGTCGGCCGTGATCGTTACCCATGCGTCGAACGGACGAGCGCGTTCGGCCATCCCCGGCAGGCTTGCGATCTCCTCGCAGAGACGCCCGATCGCAGCGCCTGAAGGTGATCCACACTTGGTGGCTGCTGCTGCCCGCACCATTGCCGCGATCTGATCGACGGCGCGCGGGTGATAGCCGGCGGCCGCGAAGATCGCCTCGCGCCATTCGGTTCGCACGGCCTGCAGGGCTTCGAGTGCCAGTTCGGCCTTGCTGTCGAAGTGGAAATAGAACCCACCTTTGGTCAGGCCGGTGTCCTTGATCACGTCGTTGAGTGACGTTCCGGCGAATCCCCGCTCGACGAAGTGCTTCGCGGCAACGTCCACGATGCGCTTCCGTGTGGCCTCGCCGCGCTCGGTCGGGGTTGTGGAGGGCGGCGTCATGGGCGCGAAGATACCGACCGACCAGTTGGTTTGTCAAGCAGAGGCTGCACGCGAGATAAGGTTGCAGGGTGCGTTTCGATCCCATGCCGAACCCGTGAGCAAAGCACGTGAGCCGTTGGGGCCGGTCTATGCAATCTGGGGCGAAGACCGAGGCAAGGTCGAGCGGGCGCTTCGGCGGTTGCAGGATCGGGTCGCCGCCGACGGGGGTATGCCGCCCGAGGTCGCGGATGCCGCACAGACGCCGGCCGTCGAGATCGTGGCCGCCTGCGAGACGCTGTCGTTCGGGGGGACCCGGCTCGTCGTGCTGCGCGGGGTGGACGCTTGGCGGGCGGACGACGCAACGCCGCTCGTCGCATATCTGGCGTCACCGAACCCCGCGACATGCCTCGCGTTGATCGCCGATGGGGCGCTGACCCCCAAGCTCAAGGCTGCGGTCGAAGCGGTGGGCCAGGTCCTGGCCTTCGGCCCGGACCCCAAGGCCAAACGCTCCGAACGCACGAAGTGGTTCGTCGATCACACGATTGCGGAGTGCCATCGGCATGGGGCGAAGCTTCCGGCTGCGGTCGCCCGCGAGATCGTGCACCTCGTGGGCGAGGACGCGATGTCGCTGACCCACGAGGCCGCCAAGCTCGCGTCGGCGACGGCCGGGGCGCCGATCGACAAGGAACTCGTCGCGTCACTGGTCGTCGAGAACCCCGAGGCCAAAGCGTACGAGCTGGCCGATGCCGTTATCGCAGGCAATCGCGCCAAGGTCTATGACCTGCTCGACGAACTCGGGGTGGGGGACAAACCAACCGACCCCGCGGTGATCCACGCGACGCTGACCCGGCACTTTCGCGGAATCGCGGTTGCGCAGTCGCTGGGCGATGGGGCGACCCAGGACGCCGTCGGCGAGGCGACCGGGCTCAAGGGGTACCCCGCCCAAAAGGCGCTTGAGCACGCCCGCGATGTGGCGCCGGGCTCAGGCGAGCGGTGCGTCTCCCGGCTGGCGACGCTCGAACTTGAGCTGCGCGTATCCGCGTTCGGCGAAATGGGGCGCTCGAACGACGATGGCCGGCGCTTCGTGTTGGAACTCGCGGCCCGTGATCTCCTCGGGCTGCTCCGCACTTAAGGCCCGTCCCGGAAATACTGCTCGGTTTTCGCTCGCCACCCTTCGCAGTAGTTGTTCTGTGACGGGCCCTACGTCAATCGATCGCAGGCTCGGTCGCGCGATCCGCGCGCTGGTGGCGCTCGTTCCCGGTGGGACGCGTGCCGGGCGGATGGCAGGCGACGCGTTGGCGCCGGCCTTCCGGGGGCTCGTCGCCGGGATGCTGCTGCGTCCTGCACTGCGTTCGGGCGGGATCGAGGTGGCGGCCGCGGGTGTGCTCGCCGCATCCGCCGCGCGTCTTGCCCGAGACCGCATCGCCCGTCCGCGTCCCGGCACGAGGAGCGAGGGCGGCCTGCCGAGTCGTCACGCAGCCGCAGCCGTCGCCATCGCCCGCAGCGCGAGCCGCCGGCATCCACGCATGCGCCCGTGGC
>JANMDV010000163.1:0-1626 GCA_031376485.1 Actinomycetota bacterium | reverse complement strand
GCGTTGATCGCCCTGGACCTCGCGACTGCGCCCAACCGCACCGAGATCGCCATCGTCGGAGATCCGGCCGACCCCCGGACCGGCGCCCTGATCACCGCAGGGCGGGCGCAGGCCGGCCCCCATACTGCGATCGCGGCCGGTGATCCCGCTGACGCGGACGGCATCCGAGCCGTCCCCCTGTTGCACGATCGCCCCCTGGTCCAGGACTCCCCGGCCGCGTACGTCTGCCACAACTTCACGTGCGCCGCACCGGTCACCGAGCCCGACGCGCTGATGGAGGCCCTGACGCGGTGATGTCCCCCAGCGGGAGGGCGTCACGACATCGGGCGGAGTCATGTCGCGCGCAGCCGGGGTGTAGTCGGGAGGATTCACTGCCGATAGAGGACCTAGGACCGTCGGGGGTCTCCCCAAACGGCTTCGACCTCCCAAAGAATCGGCTGGCTGAGTATGTCTGTCAACATGATCATCACGCTGAGCCTGACCGTGGCGCTGGCGTTCGTTCTGCTCATGCGGCATTCCCTCACGACGCGTGTGACGAGTTGGACCGCGGGACTCGCACGACGCACGACGAGGTTGAGCAACCCTCTCACGGGCACCACCGAGACCGGCGAGGCCCCTCGGCGAATGCGCCCAAAGCTCGCCTTGAGCGTGTCGGGCGTGCCGTCTCATGAGGCCGTCCGGAGCGCCCAGGATTCGCCCATCACAGACGAAACGGTCGCGATCGACGACGACCCAAGCGCGCCGGCGCCACCGGACCTGTCAAAAGTGCAGCGCGAAGCGCGCGAGTTCGAGCACGCGGACGCCGGAACACACGATCACGCGGTCATTGCGAACGGGGGACCGGTCGATGCTCCGGGCTGGCCGAGCCCTGGCGAGCTCGCCGTCACCCCCAAGCTCGACACGTTCGACTCCTCGCCGGCCGAGCGTTTGGCCGACGACGGAGCACTAGAGAACGCGGATGCGGTCGTGGATGCGGCCCAGTCTCTGGACATCGCATCTGGGTGGACCGCCGACGATGATCGCAGTGGCTCGACGGTGACGGTGCCGCCCGGTTTCGATTGGGACCAGTCGCTCGCACTGGAATCCACCGGCGACTCCGTCGCAACGCTCTCATTGCCGACCGCGACCGACGCCACGGTGTGGGACGAGGTGGACGAGCACCCGGCGGAGATGGCGGACGGCGCGCAGCAGGAGTGGAACGCCGCCGCTTGGGAGTGGACGACGTCTGCCCCGCCCCGCTTCTCAGCCGACTGGGCAGAGCCGGCAACCGACGAGCCGTCGCAGCTGGACGATCCGGACGACCCGACCGCGACCGCCGTCTCACGCGAGATTCCCTCGGTCAGCATCGTCGATGTGCCGATGTGGAGCCAGCCGGCCGATTCGGCTGTCGCGCCTCACCAGCACCTGACGACAGATTACGAGCGCGCGATCGCCGCGGCGGTACGTCCGCTCCTGGCGGCCACCGGCACGGTGGGAGCATCCGCGCCGGTCATCGTCGTCGTCATCCCCGAAACCCGCGGCACCCCAACCGACCGCGAGGACGAGTTGGCCCGGGCAGTCCGCAGACTCGAGAAGCGACTCGCCGCACTCACCGATCCCAAACCCATCGTCGCACCACGCCCGAAC
>JANMDV010000162.1:0-1615 GCA_031376485.1 Actinomycetota bacterium | reverse complement strand
GCGTTGATCGCCCTGGACCTCGCGACTGCGCCCAACCGCACCGAGATCGCCATCGTCGGAGATCCGGCCGACCCCCGGACCGGCGCCCTGATCACCGCAGGGCGGGCGCAGGCCGGCCCCCATACTGCGATCGCGGCCGGTAATCCCGCTGACGCGCACGGCATCCAAGCCGTCCCCCTGTTGCACGATCGTCCCCTGGTCCAGGACTCCCCGGCCGCGTACGTCTGCCACAACTTCACATGCGCCGCACCGGTCACCGAGCCCGACGCGCTGACGAAGGCCCTGACGAGGTGATGCCCCCCAGCGGGAGGGCGTCACGCATCGGGCGGAGTCATGTCGCGCTCAGCCGGGGGGTGTAGTCGGGAGGATTCACTGCCGATAGAGGACCTAGGACCGTCGGGGGTCTCCCCAAACGGCTTCGACCTCCCAAAGAATTGGCTGGCTGAGTATGTCCGTCAACATGACCATCACGCTGAGCCTGACCGCGGCTCTGGCGTTCGTTCTGCTCATGCGGCGTGCCATCACGACGCACGTGACGAGTTGGACCGAGCGACTGTCACGACGCACGACGAGGTTGAGCAACCCATTCACGGGCATCACCGAGACCGGCGAGGCCCCTCGGCGAATGCGTCCAAGGCTGGCATTGAGCGTGTCCGGCGTGCCGTCTCATGAGGCCGTCCGGAGCGCCCAAGATCCGCCAATCACAGACGAAACGGTCGCGATCGATGACGTCCCGAGCGCGCCGGCGCCACCGGACCTGTCAAAAGTGCAGCGCGAAGCGCGCGAGTTCGAGCACGCGGACGTCGGAACACACGATCACGCATTCATTGCGAACGGGGGACCGGTCGATGCTCCGGGCTGGCCGAGCCCTGGCGAGCTCGCCGTCACCCCCAAGCTCGACACGATCGACTCCTCGCCGGCCGAGCGTTTCGCCGACGACGGAGCACACGAAAACACCGACGCGGTCGTGGATGCGGCCCAGTCTCTGGACATCGCATCTGGGTGGACCGCCGACGATGATCGCAGTGGCTCGACGGTGACGATGCCGCCCGGTTTCGATTGGGACCAGTCGCTCCAACCGGAATCCGCCGGCGACTCCGTCGCAACGCTCTCATTGCCGACCGCGACCGACGCCACGGCGTGGGAAGAGGTGGACGAGCACCCGGCGGAGATGGCGGACGGCGCGCAGCAGGAATGGAACGCCGCCGCGTGGGAGTGGACGACATCTGGCCCGCCCCGCTTCTCAGCCGACTGGGCAGAACCGGCAACCGACGACCCGTCGCAGCAGGACGACCCGGCCGCGACCGCCGTCTCACGAGAGATTCCCTCGGTCAGCATCGTCGATGTGCCGATGTGGAGCCAGCCCGCCGATTCGGCTGTCGCGCACCAGCACCTGACGACAGATTACGAGCGCGTGATCGCCGCGGCGGTACGTCCGCTCCTGGCGGCCACAGGCACGGTGGGAGCATCCGCACCGGTCATCGTCGTCGTCATCCCCGAAACCCGCGGCACCCCAACCGACCGCGAGGACGAGTTGGCCCGGGCAGTCCGCAGACTCGAGAAGCGACTCGCCGCACTCACCGATCCCAAACCCATCGTCGCACCACGCCCGAAC
>JANMDV010000151.1:0-10612 GCA_031376485.1 Actinomycetota bacterium | reverse complement strand
CCCGCGGCCGAGACGAGCGTCTTGTGGGCGGGACTCTCGACCCGGGTCTCCAGCGTCCCGGTGCTGCTGGCGGTCTGCTTGGCGATTCGAACGAGCGTGCGCGTCGGCACAGGCTTGTGGCCGTTGGTGCTCGGCGCCGGCGTCCTCGACATCGTGGCCAACGTCGCCTACGCCGCAGCCACACAGCATGGCCTTCTGAGCATCGTGTCCGTGCTGGCGGGCCTTTACCCGGTCGCCACCGTCATCCTCGCTCAGGCCGTCTTGCACGAGCGCCTGTCACGTGGCCAAGCCGCAGGCGTTGCCGCCGCCCTGATCGGGGTCGGTCTGATCGCCGCGGGTTAGGGTCCGTCTAGGAACACGGAACCTCGCCATCCCGCGCCGGGAGGTTCCGTCGCTACCTCGCGCCAACTGTGTCGCAAACGCCAAATCAGCTCACTCGTTGACGCGCAATCCCCGAGTCAGTCGCGCGACGGAGCTTGTCGTCAGGCGGCGAGGACCGGCTCGATGGCCGGTTGCAACACTCGGCTGACCGAGACGGGCAGCAGGCGCACGAACGCTTGCAATTCGGCCACGGGCGCTCCCGTGGCGATTCCCTGCGCGAGACGGTCCAGCACAGCCAGTTCACGCGGACCGAGTTCTGGCGCGATCGGTTCGAGCGATTCCTTGAACCGATCTTGGAGGTCGGCATCGAGGACCTTGATCGACTCGAGCAGTTCGGGCGGCAGAGCGTTCGGCATCCTTGGATTATCGCACACGCAACGCACCTTGCGCCGGGCGCCCAGGGAACTGGGCATCCGACGGCGAAGGCGTGTTGTCCGGGAGCATCAAGGAGGCGACGAATGGTGTGGATTGCCCTATGTGCCGGCGTGGTGACGTTCGTCGCCGTGTCATGGACAGCCGGAGGGATGCGCCGCGTCTGTCCCGATGCCGCGTCCGGGGCGCTCAGGATGCTCGGGGCATCCGGCATGTTTGCGCTCGTGATCGCGACGGCCACGGGAGGAGCATTGATCGCCGCGTGCGTCGCGTTCGCGTGTGGCATCGCGTTGACCCTCGATCCGGTGGCAATGTGGCGGCGCGCGTCCACACGGATCCCGGTGGGTCACTCTGCGACCGTGACGCCCTTCCAGAACGCGACATAGTTGGTGATCTCCGCAGCGGCGTCCTTCGGCTGCGGGTAGTACCACGCGGCGTTCTCGTTGATCGCGCCGTTGACCGCGACGTCGTAGTAGCTGGCGGTTCCCTTCCATGGGCACACGGTGTGATGGTCACTGGCGTGCAGTAGCTCGGTTTGCACCGATTCGGGCGGGAAGTAGTGGTTACCCTCGACGATGATCGTGTCGTCGCTCGCGGCGACCAGCGTTCCATTCCACGTGGCGGTTGCCATAGTCGTCCTTGTCATTTGCGTCAGAACCGTGGATTCACGGTAGGCGCAGGTGGTGACCGCACCGCCTGTGTCAGCGTCCGCCCGCCACCCCCCACTGGACGGCGATGGGCGTCGTCGGATTCAGCGTGGGCCGGAGGTTGCCGAGGACGCGTCAGTCTGCGAACGACGTCATCGACGCCGCGGTGGCTCCGTCGCGCAAGACCGTGACCGCGGTGTTCAGCAGCGTCGCGGTCAACAGGTCGACGCGCGGCACGATGACCTGAAGCGCGATGTCGGCTTGCCATCCGACCAACGCAGCCGCAAGGTGCCATGCATAGGTGTCACCAAAGATTGGCGTGCCGGTGGCGTCGGTGTAGATCCAGGGCAGTTCCTCGATCATTGTCGCGACTCGTGTGACGGAGGCGTTGCGCTCGAGCGCTGCCAAGAAGAGGCTGCTGCCGAGGAGCGCCAGGTCGAACGCGGGGTCGCCATATGTGGGGCCATCCAGCCCCACGAGCACGGGTCCGCCCTCGCCCAGGATGAGGTTGCCGGCGTGCAAGTCCCCGTGCAGCATGACGTCTGGCGACGCGGACAGTCCACCGGCCGCCGCGCGAAGGGCCTGCAGGGAGGTCGTCAGTCCGTCGAGACCGCGCGGGAACGCCAGGAGCAGACGGCGTGTCACAGTGCGTTCGACGCGTCCGAGGATCGCTCCCGTACCGAGCTTGCGCAGAGCCGGAACGGCCCCGGCTTGGGGCAGCGTGTGGAGACCGCCGAGCTCGTCGCACAGCCGGCGCAGGGGAATCGACCGACCGAGGATCGACGCCCCGTCCGATCGACGACCGGTCATCGTCTGCTCGAAGCGGGCCTTGAGTCGGTCATCGAAACCGAGCGGCTCTGCCATTCGAAACGACCGCGCCGGGTGCTCCCAGAGCCAGCGGAGACGTTCGTGCCCGAGCTGCGCATCCTGGTGTGCGGAGTGGCGTGCCACGATGTCAACGTCGGGACCGATCGTCCGTATGACGCACCGCTCCCCAGGTACGTAGCGCAGGGGAATGCAGTCGGTCACGTCGCTCGCTGTCCCGGTCAGCCATCGGACAACGCCTGACATCGCGGTGATGTTGCTGAGTCGTGTCAATGCCGGCAGCGCAGGGTCCGCCGGATACTTCCAGGCCGCGGCACCCCAGCCCCGAAGGGTGCGCGAGGCTCCGTTGTGGTCGTGTTCAAGGCCTGCCGAGTCGGTGCCATCGGTGCGCACTGCGATGATCTGCGGCGTGCCCGCGTCCGCGACTTCAAACGAGGCCGCCAGCCGTCGACGCGGAGTGTAGGACACGTCCAGCACCTTGGTCGGCTCGCTGAACGAATGCTCGGGAAACGCCCGAGCGAGTTCCTCGAGCAGCCGGTTCTCGTCGAGGATCTCGCTGACGCACGGGACGACCGGATCCGGGGCGACCGGCGTCGTCTCGTCGCGCGCGTAGTTGACGCGGACGTTCATGCGGATACTGGTTGGCCGCGGCCCGTCGGATTCCTCTCAAGGAAACCACAGCACGACGGGATCGGGCACCGTCGCATCGCGATCCTCATGCCGGAAGCGCTGTCCCCGCCAACTCTCGGAACAGGCCGGCCTCGCCGTCCAGTTCGTCCGGCGATCCGACTTGGACGCTGCGCCCGTTGCAGATGACGATGATTCGATCGCATCCGCCGACGCACTCGTTCGGAGAGAACAAGGAACGGGATCCGCGCGGGCTTCGGTGATCGGCCATCGTGGCTGCGACGTGTGGTTCCACGAGCATCATGTGCTCGTACGACGGGCTCCCACGACGGTTCTTAGCCGCGCATGTGGCCTTTCTCATGCGCGCGGGTCGTTCGACGATCGGATGTGGGCGCTCAACGGGCTGCGGCGAGGTTCCATCCGTCGGCACGATTGCCAGGTCAGGCGGTCACAGGGTCCGAACCAGTGGTGTGAGCCCCCAAAGGAGTACTCCGGCCCATCTGGCGGCTGCGAACCGTCGCCGTGCGATGTCGGTGAGATCGCCGTCGTTCCCCAGAGCGGCGCGGCTCGCGGCCACCGTCTGGATCGGGTTCTCGCTGGCCGTCTCGACTCGTGTCAGGAGTCGGTCGCGATCCCGTGAGCTCTCGCCCACAGGGCGGCCTGGGTGCGGTCGGAGACCTTGATCTGGCGGAAGATGCTGGTCAGGTGGGCTTTGACGGTCTTCTCGCTGATACCCAGGTTGCGCGCGATCTCCTTGTTGGCCATGCCGCGGGACAGGAGGGCGAGCACCTCGCGTTCACGGATCGAGATGACCGCGCGGGGCTCCGGTGCGTGGATGCGCGCGGCGATGACGGTGCCGGCGGCCCGGGGGTCGAGCGGTGACTCTCCGCGTGCCGCGGCCGCGATGCCGCGCGAGAGTTCGCCGGGCTCGGCGTCCTTCAACAGGTAGCCGATCGCCCCGGCGTCCAGGGCCTTGAGGATGCGGTCCCGATCCGAGAAGGAGGTCAGGATGACGACTCGGGTTTCGGGCGATTGCTTATGGATTTCGGTTGTCGCCGCGATCCCGTCGACACCAGGCATCTCGAGGTCCATCAACACGATGTCGGGACGGTGCTCTGCGACCATGGCGATAGCTTCGGCGCCACCTGACGCCGACCCGATGACCTCGACACCGTCGAACGTGCCGATGAGTTCGGTGAGCCCGGCTCGAACAAGGCCGTGGTCATCTGCGATGAGTACCCGAATCATTGAAGTGGAACCACAATAGCGAGTGTGGTTCCTTGAGCCGGAGCTGAATCGATGCTGAGACTTCCGCCGGCGTGTGTGACCAAGTCACGCAGGATGTCGAGACCGATGTGCCCCTCTGCCCGCCGCCGTTCGTGTTCGGCCTGGTCGAACCCGCGTCCGTCGTCGCAGACGTCCAGTCGCACCGCACCCGCTTCGACAGCGATCGTCACCACGACAGTGCCGGCCCCACTGTGTTCCACAACGTTTCGCAACGCCTCCTGTGCGGCGCGGAAGAGGAGCGCCTCGGCTTCAGGATCGATCTGTGGCAGGTGATGGACGTCCAGCGTGGTCGCGATGCCCTTGCCCGCCAGCGGCGCCAACAGGTCCGACAGGGCCGCGGCGAGGCCGGAGGCGTGAAGGCTCGGGGGATGGATACCCACCAGCAGACCGCGCAGCTGGCGCATGACCACGCGGGTCTTGGCTGCGGCGACGTTGAGACTTTGACGGACCTCGTTCTGGTCTGCGCGATCGGCGGCGCCCGCCAATGCGAACGACAGGCCTGCGAGTTCCTGCACCGGACCGTCGTGGACCTCGCTGGCGATGCGCCGCCGTTCACGGTCTGACGCGTCGATCGCCGACATGAGCAACTCCTCGCGCTCGCGCTGACCGTCGCGGAGCCGCCGGACCATCGACCACGCCAGCGGCGCCTGAGCCAGCGTCAGCACAAGGAGGGAGAGCAGGAAGATCGGGAGGAACTTGCCCAACACGTCCGCGCTGCCGGTCGAGATCGACGAGAACCGCCGGTAGGTCTCGAACAGCAGAATACCCCCGTCGGGGGATTTGATCGGCGCGTACACCTCCAAGAGCTTGCCCTCGTCGCGCTCGTACACGTTCTCGGGTTCAGCGAGGTCGCTGACCTCCGCCTGAGCCTCGGTGCCAAGGCCCGTGAGCAGGTGCTTCTCGTCGTCGCCGAGCGGGAAGCTCCGACCGACCAATTTCGGGTGGTCCGAGTAGACGATGCGGCCGTCTGCGTCCCAGATCTTGACGCTCACGATCAATGTCTTGTCACCGATCACGCGTGCGCGGATGCGCTCGTCGAACCACTTGAGCGCCGCCGGATCGCCCGACAGGACCCCCGGCCGCTCCTCCAGCATCGGTTCCGCGACGCTCCTGGCGATAATCCCGGTGACGGCCCGCGCGTCGCGGATCGACTCCTGCGTGCTCTCGCGCCGCAGCGCGACGAACGCGATCGCGCCGATGACGGCGAGCGCCACGAGCCCACTCGCCGAGAACTGGATCAGGGCACGATGGATCGAGGCGCGCTCAGGCACCCGTTTGAGACCGACAGGCATTGGTGCAGTGTTGCGCGTTCTCGTGCTTAACGCACGCGGGGGACGCACATGCGCAGTTCGCGCGTAGTCTCCGTATGGAGATGCGCCGACTTCCCGACCGGGTATTGGTGGAGCGCGCCAGGCGCGGCTCGCGGCCTGCTGCCGGCGAGCTGTTCGCGCGCCACTGGCCGGCCGCGTGGCGGGCCGCCTACGCCATCACAGGGCGGCGAGACGCCGCCGAGGACGTGGCCCAGGACGGTTTCGAGCGTGCGTTCCAAGCGCTCGACCGGTTCGATTCGCATCGGCCCTTCGCTCCATGGCTGCACCGAATCGTGGTCAACCGCGCGCTCGACGTGATCCGAAAGGACCGTCGACTCGTCGCACTCGACGACGTGCCCGACATACCCGTATGGGACGACCAGGATGACTCCGACGGCGCGATGTTGGCGGCCGTCGCCGAGCTGACGCCGGAGCGACGTGCCGTGTGCGTGCTGCGCTACGGCCTGGGGTATGGGCCCACAGAGATCGCCGATCTGCTCGGCCTGCCTGTTGGCACGGTGCATTCACGACTGGCCCGCGCGTTGACGGATCTGCGGATGCAGGCGGCCGATGTCGTCTGATCTCGAAGCCCGGCTCGCGCGCGCGTTCGCACGGGTTGCGCCCACGTTTGACGAGACGGAGCGTGTCCGTGCGCGGGTGCTCGGTGCCACGCCACCCGGTCCGCGGCGCCGACGCGTCCACGTCGTGGGTGGCGGTGTGCTGGCCACGGTGATCGCGGCCGGGGTCGGCATGGCCGCAACCGGACGCCTGGTGCCGGGCACCTACGCGCCGACCTCGAGCGCAGTCAAGGTCGCCACGTCCGCGGGCGCGCCCGCCGTGGTGCTCATCGACGGCAGGGCCTGGGTCTCGCGCGCTTCGGGGGCGCGGATCTCGCGGCCCGCCAGCGCAGTCGAGCTGTCGCCCGCGGCGCTCTTCGTGGCGTTCGGTGAGCGGGACGCGTTGGTTGCGGCAGAATTGGACGGTGACGTGCGCTGGCGGGTCGCGGTGCGCGGCGAGGTGGTGCAGATCGCGTGGGCGCCGTACCCGACCTACATCGCCTACGTGGTCCGCACTGCGGGGCGCCACGACCTGCGGGTCATCTGGGCCAACGGACGCCACGACCGGCTGGTCGCGCGCGATGTCGCAGCGGCCAGACCGCGGTGGCGGTTGGACACGGGTGCGCTCGACTACGCCGACGCCGACGGGCGTACCTGGACGTGGGAGCGCGAGCCGGATCGGCTGCGACCCCGCGGTCCGCGGCAGCTACTGGGTGAGCAGTAGGCGCACGTCGCCTTCGATATCCGCCACATCGAAGCCGGATGCCGGGTAGAACGTCGCACGCCGGCCGCGTCGGTCCACGCCCCAGATGACGCCCGAGTGCTCGATCAGCGAAGGGTTGTCCTTATCGGCTCGGGCGCCGATGCCCCAGCGGGCCCAGGCGGCCTCGAGCGCGTCGCGCGACCCGATCAGGTAGTCGACGTCGGCCGTGGCGCGGTGGTTCGACAGAAAGCGCTTGACGGCCGCTGGGGTATCGCCGACGGGATCGACGGACACCGCGACGATGCGCAGCCGCTTGCCTGCCGGACCCAACCGATCCTTGACCCGGACCAGGTTGTCCACGATCAGCGGGCAGACGTCCGGGCAGTTGACGTAGAGGAATGTGACCAGCACCGCTTTGCCTGTGTAGTCGGCCATCGTCACCCGCCGGCCGTTCCACGTGCGCAGTCCCAGTTCGGGTGCGGCTTTGACCGGGCTGACGGTCCCGCCGGAGTAGGCCGCGGTGGTCGCCGTCGTGTTCGGCGTCGCCGATGCGTTGGCGGTGGTCTCGACGATCGCGGGTCCCTGGTCGTCGGGTGGCGTGTCGCCGCCGCATGCACTCAGGGCGACGATGCAGGCCAGGAGCCCGGTGATGCCGAACAGCGATCTGAGACTCACGGGGCCAAGAGCTCCGCGGGGTGGATGACGCGGACGGTCGAGCCGATCTCGCGCAAGCCGGCCTCGATCTGGCCGGCGCAGCCGGGGTTCGCGACCGCGACGATCGGAGCGCCCGCGGCGTCGATCGCCCGGGCCTTCTGCAGGCGCAGCACCCCGGACATCTCGGGCTCGGTCATGCTGTAGAGCCCGGCGGCACCGCAACAGCGGCCGGCGTCGGCGACCTCGACGCACTCGGCGCCCCCCGCGCGAAGCAGGTCGCGAAGCTGGGGCCCGATCTTCTGGGCGTGCAGGTGGTGGCAGGCGTCGTGGACGGTCACGCGACCCAGGGTACGACGTTCCGGTCGAAGTTCGATCTCGAGCAGGTCTCGCACCCGTGTCGCGAATTGCGCGGAGCGCTCGGCCCATGCCGGGTCGTCTGCCAAAAGCTCCCCGTACGACTTCATGTGGGCACTGCACCCGGCGCTGTTGACGACGATCACATCCGCCGTCTCGAACTCGACGATGCGTTGACGCGCCATACGTTGCGCGGCCTCGGGCTGGCCGTAGTGGGCGGCCAGCGCACCGCAGCAGCCACCGGGCGCCGGGGTGGTGGCGCGGTAGCCGGCTTGCGCAAGCAGGCGCATCGTCGCGCGGTGGACCGGTCGGAACGCCACGTTCATGACGCATCCCGTCAGGAGCGCCGCCTCGGGCCCCGCCCCCAGCTCGGTCGGCACCGGCTCGCGCATTCCGCGCAGGGACACGCGTGGGGTGCCGGCCGTCAGGCGGCTCGGCAGCAGCTTGTCAAGGCGCGTGGCCTGGGTGAGCGCCAATCCCAATGCCATCACCTTGATGACCTGGCGGTGGCGCAGTACGAACCCCAGTCCGATGCGTCGAACGGCCCTGGCGCGGGCCGGGCGGTAGGGCTCGGCCATCGCGCGTGCCGCCTCGATCATGCGGCCGAACGGCACGCCGCTAGGGCATGCCGACTCGCAGGCACGACACGCCAGGCATTCGTCCATCATCGTGATGAACGATCCGTCGATTGCGACCCCGTCCTCGACGACCGCGCGCATCGCCGCGATGCGACCCCGTGGGGAGGCGGTCTCGCGTCCGGTCACGCGGAACGTCGGGCAGTGCGGCAGGCACAGGCCGCACGCGACGCATTGACCGATGTCGGCCTCGGCAGGGCGGTGATGGGTTGTACTCAGTGTGCCCCTCCCACAAAGCGGCCGGGGTTGAGGATGCCGGCGGGGTCGAACGCCTGCTTGAGACGGCGCATGATCGCAAGCCCGGGCGGCGGAGCGCCCCAGGGGTCTGCGCGCAGGTCGTCGGGGCCGTCGATGACGACCGCGTGGCCGGAGTGCGCGAGGGCGAGCGTGCGGAGTGTGTCCACCTCGATGGCGGCGTCGATTGCGACCCGGCACACCCCGACGCCGCATTCGGCGACGTACTCGCAGCCCATCCGCTCCAGCTCGCGGGCCACCGCAGGGACTGCGACCGGGGCGACACCGATGTCGACCAGGCCCCGGCCAACCGGCTCTGCGGGGGCCTGGGCGGGGGTCGTGCCGGCGGGCGCGGTGACGTCGGCGGCAGTGCCGACCAGGTCGACCGAGAGGCGGCCGGGTGTCAACAGGATCGCCGCGGGACGCCACTGCTCGGCTTTGATGCGCTCGGCGGCGACCAGGCGCTCGTCGAGCGTGCCCTCCAGGGCGAACCAGCCGCGTGCCGGTGGTATCGGCCAGAGCTTGAGGGTGACCTGTGTGATGACCCCCAATGTCCCGAGCGACCCGACCGCCAGGCGCGGGATGTCGAAACCGGCGACGCCTTTGACCGTGCGCCCGCCCGCGGTGACGATACGCCCGTCACCGGTGACGAGTACGACCTCCAGGAGCGAATCGCGCACCGGGCCGTGGCGCAGCCGACCGCGTCCGCTGGCGGCGGCGGCCAGGATGCCGCCCACAGTCGAGCCCGGCCGTATGTCGGCTTGCGGCCACCACTGTCCGGTGGCGGCCAGGCGTTCGCCCAGCTCGGTCGCGGGGAGTCCGGCCTCGACGGTGGCGGTCAGCTCGGCAGGCGTGTGCTCGATGACCTGGCGCAGTCCGGCGGTCGCGAGCATCGTCCCGGGGTCGGCCGGCCGGCCGGTGCGCGATCGGGTGCCACCGCCGATCGTTGTGACATGACGGCGGTCCGCGGTCGCTGCGCGCAACGCGTCGGCCACCTCCTCGGCGGTGCCGGGGGTCAGACCCACGCGCCCTCGGGAAGCGCGGCGATGTCACCGCCCAGCTCGCCGCACCGGCTTCCCCGAGGCAAGACCTTGTCGGGGTTGATCCGTCCGGAAGGGTCGAACGCGGCCCGGGTGCAGGCTTGGGCCTCCAGATCCACAGCGTTGAACGTCAGTGGCATGAAGTCCCGTTTCTCGATGCCGACCCCATGCTCGCCGGTCAAGACACCACCGACCGCGACGCACTTGCGGATGATCTCCTCGCCTGCCTGCATGACGCGTTCGGTCTGCGCCAGGTCACGCCGGTCGAACGCGATCAACGGATGCAGGTTGCCGTCACCGGCATGGAAGACGTTGACGATCACCAGATTGTGGCGAGTGCCGATTGCCGCGATTTCGTCCAGCACCTCGACGAGGCGGGTGCGCGGGACGACGCAGTCGTGCAGGTAGTAGTTGGGGGCGATGCGGGCCATCGCACCGAACGCGCTCTTTCGGGCCTTCCACAAAAGGTCGCGTTCGGCGTCGTCCTGGGCGACGCGGACGGTGCGCACGTTGTGGGCGCGGGCGACCGATTCGACCAGCGCCGCCTCGTCCTCGATCTGCGTCTGGGTGCCGTCGACCTCGACCAGCACGATGGCTGCCGCGTCCGTGGGCATGCCCGCGTGGGCGAAGTCCTCTGCGGCGCGAATCATCCCCTGGTCCATCATCTCGATCGCGGCCGGTACGACCCCTGCTGCGATGATCTGGCTGACCGTCTCGCCGCCTTCGTGAACGGTCGCGAAGTCCAAGAGCATCGTCCGCACGGCCGGCGGGTTGGGCGTCAAGCGCACGCAGATGCGCGTGGTGATGCCCATCGTGCCCTCACTGCCGACGAACAGGCCGCGCAGGTCATAGCCGGGGGCGTCGGGTGCCAGACCGCCCAGCATGACGACCTCACCGTCGTACAACACGACTTCGACCGCCAACACGTGTTGGGCGGTGACGCCGTAGCTCAGGCAATGCGGTCCACCGGCGTTGGTGCCGACGTT